>NZ_JBHXAY010000062.1:0-40899 GCF_042728775.1 Nocardia sp. NPDC060259 | reverse complement strand
TTTCGGGCCCCCTCTTTGCCGGGTTGTCTGCTCCTGGTTGTTGTCCTTGCCGTCCCTCCCCCACCGCCCCCTGCCGGGGGGGCGGCCGGCCCACCGCCGCTGACGCGGCGGCCCCTCCTCGAGGTCGGGGGTGCGGGGCTGGTGTTGTTGGCCGTCGGGCAATAATCAGCGCATGACTGATTGGCAGGCCTTCACCGTCGAGATCGCCGACCACGTTGCCCAGGTCACGCTGACCGGGCCGGGTAAGGGCAATGCGATGGGACCCGATTTCTGGCGCGAGCTGCCGGAGATCTTCCGCGAGCTCGACGCCGACCCGCAGGTGCGCGCGGTGGTGCTCACCGGCGCGGGCAAGCACTTCTCGTTCGGGCTCGACCTGGCGGCGATGGGCGGCATGCTCGCCCCCGTGCTGGCCGACGACGCGAAAGCCGCGCCGCGCACCGAGTTCCTCAAGGTCGTCCGCGGCATGCAGGACTCGGTGACCGCGGTCGCCGAGTGCACCAAGCCGGTGGTCGCCGCGGTCTCCGGCTGGTGCATCGGTGGTGGCCTCGACCTGATCGCCGCCGCCGATATCCGCCTGGCCAGCGAGGACGCCCAGTTCAGCCTGCGTGAGGCGAAGGTGGCGATCGTCGCCGACATCGGTTCGCTGCAGCGCCTGCCCGGCATCATCGGCGAGGGCAACCTGCGCGAGCTGGCCTTCACCGCCAAGGACATCGACGCGGCCCGCGCCGAGCGGATGGGCCTGGTCAACGAGGTGTTCGCCGATCAGGAGGCCGTGGTCGCCGCCGCGCACGCGATGGCCCGCGAGATCGCCGACAACCCGCCGCTGGTGGTGCAGGGCATCAAGGACGTGCTCGAGCACCGGACCGCCCCGGCGGTGGCCGACGGTCTGCGCTACGTGTCGACGTGGAACGCGGCGTTCCTGCCGTCGAAGGACCTGACCGAGGCGATCACCGCGGTGTTCCAGAAGCGCGCTCCGGAGTTCAAGGGCGAGTAAAGGCAGTTCAAACGGTTGCCCCGGCGACCGTTCTGTCTACATACTTGCATCACACAACTAATTGATTGATGCAAGTAAAGGTGAATCCTAGTGACTGAGAACGAGCCCGCGATCGACTCGATCGCGCTCCAGCTCGTCCGGCTGCACCGCCTGCGCGACCGGTCGCTGGCCCAGATCAAGGACCGCTCCGGCATCGACCCGGCGGGCTTCGTCGTGCTGTTCCGGCTGGTCTGCGACGGGCCGATGCGCTCGGGCGCCCTCGCCGACGCGGTGCACTCGGACGCGTCGACGGTGAGCAGGCAGGTCGCGCAGCTGGTCGAGCGGGGACTGGTGGTGCGCGCCGCCGATCCCGACGACGGCCGCGCCACCGTCCTCCAGGTGACCGACTACGGCCGCGAGACCGCCGAGCGGATCAGGACCCGCCGCCGGGAGTCCGTCGCCATCGTCACCGAGAACTGGTCGGACGCCGACCGCGCGACCTTCGCCGCGCTGCTGGCGCGGTTCGTCGACGACTACGACGCGGCCCGCCCGACCCTGCTGTCCCGCTCGCCCGCACTGAGCACTACCGCGATGGAGAACGATTCGTGACGACAACCGCGGACCAGGTGGAATCACCCGCCGGTTTCACCCACCGCCAGATCCTGACCATCCTGTCCGGCCTCATGCTCGGCATGCTGCTGGCCTCGCTCGATCAGACGATCGTGTCGACCTCCATCCGCACCATCGCCGACGACCTGCACGGCTATTCGCTGCAGGCCTGGGCGACGACGGCCTACCTCATCACCGCCACGATCAGCACCCCGCTCTACGGCAAGCTCTCGGACATGTTCGGCCGCAAGCCGTTCTTCCTCACCGCGATCGGGCTGTTCATCATCGGCTCGCTGCTGTGCACGCTGGCCACCTCGATGTACCAGCTGGCGGCCTTCCGCGCGTTCCAGGGGCTGGGCGCGGGCGGGTTGATGTCGCTGGCGCTTGCCATCATGGGCGACATCATCGGCCCGCGGGAACGCGCCCGCTACCAGGGCTATTTCCTTGCCGTGTTCGGTATTTCGAGCGTGCTCGGGCCGGTGCTCGGCGGTCTGCTCGCCGGGCAGGACACCATTCTCGGCATCACCGGCTGGCGCTGGGTGTTCCTGGTGAACGTGCCGCTCGGCCTGCTCGCGCTGGTCGTGGTGACCAGGGTGCTGGACCTGCCGCGCAAGCCGCACGCCACCCATCGCATCGACTTCGCCGGCGCGCTCGTCCTCGCGGTCGGGTTGGTTCCGCTGCTGATCGTCGCCGAGCAGGGGCGTGAATGGGGGTGGAGCAGTACCGGATCGGTGCTCTGTTATGTCATCGGCGCGCTCGGCCTCGCCGGCTTCGTCGCGGTCGAGAAGTACATGGGCGACGCCGCGCTGATCCCGCTGCGCATCTTCTCGAACGGGACGTTCGCGCTCGGCGTGGTGATCTCGTTCGTCGTCGGCGCCGCGATGTTCGGCGGCATGCTGCTGCTGCCGCAGTACCTGCAGGTCGTGCGGGGCGCAGGCCCCACCGAGGCCGGTCTGCAGATGCTGCCGATGGTGCTCGGGCTGATGATCGGTTCGATCGTGTCGGGCCGGTTGATCTCGAAAACCGGCCGCTACCGGGTGTATCCGGTGATCGGCGCGGCCACGCTGACCCTCGGGCTTTTCCTGCTGCACCTGCTCGACGCCGACAGCCCGCTGTGGCTGGCGATGATCTTCATGGCGCTGACCGGGTTCGGCCTCGGCAACCTGATGCAGCCGCTGACGCTGGCGCTGCAGAACGCGCTGCCGCCCAAGGACATGGGCGTGTCCACCGCGTCGGCCACCTTCTTCCGGCAGATCGGCGGCACCCTCGGCGCCGCGGTCTTCCTGTCGATCCTGTTCTCGCTGCTCACCCCGAACATCACCGAGCAGCTGCAGCAGTCGGCCGCCGATCCCGCCTATCAGCAGGCCGTTGTCGCCGGTGCGCAGAGCGCGAACCCGGCCGACGCTGCCCTGGCCGAGGGGCTGCTGGCGCGCGACACGTCGGCCGCCGGTGCTGTCCTGCAGGACAGCTCGATCATCCAGCAGCTGGATCCGGTGCTGGCCAAGCCGTTCCAGGTCGGTTTCGCCGACTCGATGTCGACGGTGTTCCTGGTCGCCACCGCGGTGGCGCTGCTCGCGCTGCTCCTCGTGCTGTTCTGGAAGGAGGTTCCGCTGCGGATGCAGGGCGGAATCCAGGCGGCCGGTGACGCGAAGGCGGCGGAAGGGGCCTCCGTGCCCCCTGCCTGATCGGGTGCGCGGCAACGACAGTGGCGGCAGTGCGACGAGACGTCGCGATGCCGCCACTGTCGTCGAATTCCGGGGTGGGGAAGGTGAAGTGCCCATGGTGGGGCTGAAAGTCCCCCTAGGGGTGGCTGTTTCGGCGTCGGTGCGCCCATACGTTCAAGACGTCGAAACAAGCACAGAGGAGCACACGACATGCGCATCAAATCCACCATCGCCGCCGGACTGCTGGCTGTCGCGACCGTCGCCGGGGTGTCGACGGTCGCCGCGGGCAATGCCGCCGCGGGCCCGGTCGGCACCTACTACGGCACCTACGCCACGCTGACCGCCTGTCGTGCCGACGGCGAGTCGCCTTACACCGGCGGCTATTACTGGGAGTGCACCGAGGCCTGGGACGGCTGGGATCTTTTCATCTGGTACTGATCCACCGCAGCCCTGCCCAACGAAAACGGGAAGCCCGAAGCTGGTTCGGACTTCCCGTTTCTCGTGCACTGTCAGCTCAGTGGCCGGATTCCTTCAGGCGGGTGAAGGACTCGTCGATGATCTTCTCGGCCTCGGCGCGGTCCAGCCACTCCGAACCCTGGACGAACTTGCCCGGCTCGAGGTCCTTGTAGCGCTCGAAGAAGTGCTTGATCGCGGACAGCTCGAACTCCGAGACATCGGCCAGGTCCTGGATGTGATCCCAGCGGGGGTCGCCCGCGGGCACACACAGCACCTTGTCGTCGCCGCCTGCCTCGTCGGTCATCCGGTACACGCCGACCGGGCGGGCCTCGACGATGACGCCGGGGAACACCGACTCGGGCAGCAGCACCAGCGCGTCCAGCGGATCGCCGTCCTCGCCGAGGGTGTTCTCGATGAAGCCGTAGTCGGCCGGGTAGCCCATGGAGGTGTACAGGTACCGGTCGAGCTTGACCCGGCCGCTCTCGTGATCGACCTCGTACTTGTTCCGAGAACCCTTGGGGATCTCGATGGTGACGTCGAACTCCACGCCATCTCCTTGCTCGTTCGAGTGCGGTCTGCCGACTCGCCAGATCGTTCTGGGGAACCGTTGCGCAACGAGGATAGTGTGGTGTGCTGGAACACCGGTGCGGCAGGCGGCTCAGCGCGCAGTCGAAGCGCGTCGGGCGAGACAGTCGAGGATCGGTGAGGCGTTGATGTCAAGGTTCGAGATTCCGGCCGGCCGGGTGGCCTGATGGATCAGCGCGGAACGGGTCATCCGCCCTATGGCAACGAAGCACCGACGGTCGTGATCGATCGAAACGCCGAAAAGACGGGATCGCGGGGCGGGCGATCGACGCTGTGGATCTGGCTGTCCGCGGTGGTCGTCGCGGTGCTGGTGATCGCGGGCGGGTTCGCGGCGATCGCGAAACCGTGGTCACCGGAATTCCGGCACGGGGGACTGACGGTCGCCGAGCCGCCGCGGGGCAAGGCGGCCGCCGCGCAGGTGACGCCGGCCAGGTCGGACGCGCCCGCGCCGACGGCGGCCGGGATCGCCGCCGCGCTCGCGCCGGTGGTCGGCAGCCCCGACCTGGGCAGTTTCGCCGGTCAGGTGACCGATCCGACCAGCGGCGTTGTGCTGTGGAGCCAGGAGCCGGCCAAGGCGATGATTCCGTCCTCGACGGCCAAGGTCATGCTGGTCGCCGCCGCGCTGCTCACGCTGCCCGACGATCAGCGGGTGCCGACCAGGGTCGTCGCCGGCGCGCCGGGCGAACTGGTGCTCGTCGCGGGCGGTGATCCGACGCTGACCACCAGGGCCGACGGCGGGTACTACACCGACGGCGCCCGGATCGCGGATCTGGCCGCGCAGGTCAAGGCGTCCGGCAGGCAGGTGAACGCGATCGTCGTCGACACCTCCGCCTACACCGGGCCGACCATGGCCGCCGGCTGGGACCCGATCGACATCCCGGAAGGCTCGATCACCCCGATCGAGCCGATCATGCTCGACGGCGGCCGGTTCGATCCGTCGGCCGACTACTCGCCGCGCACCTCCACCCCCGCGCTGGAGGCAGGGCGGGCGCTGGCCGCCGAACTCGGCGTCGACCCGGCCGCGGTGCGGGTCGGGCAGGCCGCGCACAACGGCGCCGAGATCGCGAAGGTGGAATCGGCGCCGCTGCGAGTTCGCCTGCACGACATGATGATCCACTCCGACAATGTGCTCGCCGAGACGATCGGGCGGGAACTGGCCGTGGCGACCGGGCGCGAAGCCTCCTTCGCCGGGGCGGTCGCGGCGACGACCGCGGCACTGACCACCGCGGGATTCGACGTCGCCGGGCTGCATCTGGCCGACAACAGCGGGCTCTCGGTCGACGACCGGGTGCCGCCGCGGCTGCTCGACTCGATCATCGCGACCGCGGCCAAGCCGACCGGCGGTTCTACGGTGGCGGGAACCCAGGCCAGGCCCGAAAACGATCCGCGCGCAGCGGCTCTCGCGCCGCTGCTGGACGACCTGCCGGTCGCCGGCGGCACCGGGACGCTGGCGCCGCGCTTCGTCACCCAGAACCGGTCGGGCGCAGGCTGGGTGCGTGCCAAGACCGGAACTCTGAGTGTCGCGAGCGCGTTGGTCGGGTATGTGCTCGACCGTGACGGACGGGTACTGACCTTCGCGCTGATGTCCAACGACCGACTGCCGGAGGTCAGCAGGCCCGCGCTCGACGCGGTCGCGGGCACCCTGCGCAACTGCGGATGCTCCTGAGAGCGGGTGGCGATGACCGACGACAAGACCGGGCGCACGACCTCCGGATTCAGCGGTGCCGTCGACTGGCGGCTCGCCGCGCGCACGGGCGCGGTGCTGGCGCCGGCCGGGCCGCGCACCTCGCGGCAGACCGCCGAACAGGTCGTCGCCGAGCTCGCCACCGCCTCGGTGCGGGCCGAAGGGCCGGTGCGTGAGGTCAGCGGACTGCTCGACGACCGGCCGGTGCCCGAGGCCAGGATCGTCGACCGGCCAGGCTGGATAACCGCCGCCGCCGACTCGATGGCCGTGCTCACCGGCACCGACACCACCACCCCGGTCGGCAGATTCGTCGGGAAGCCCGCCGGGCTGCAAGCCGGGACCATGCTGGCGTTCCTGTCCACCGCGATCCTCGGCCAGTACGACCCGTTCACCGGCGAGGACGGCACGTTGCTGCTGGTCGCGCCCAATATCCTCAGCGTCGAGCGGGCGCTCGGCGTCGACCCGTCCGATTTCCGGCTGTGGGTCTGCCTGCACGAGGTGACCCACCGGGTGCAGTTCTCCTCGGCGCCGTGGCTGACCGACTACATGCGCACCAATGTCGACATCCTCAGCGAGGTCGGCGAGGAACCGATGAGCGAGATGCTGAGCAGGCTGATCGCCGAGGTGCGGGCGCGGCGCAACGGCGACACCGCCGACGACCCCAACAGCCGCGGGATCGTGGGCTTGCTGCGCGCCGCCCAGGCCCCACCACAGCGCGAGGCCCTCGACCGGCTGCTCATGCTCGGCACCCTGCTCGAAGGCCACGCCGACCACGTGATGGACGCGGTCGGACCCACCGTGGTGCCCACCGTCGCCGACATCCGCTCCGCCTTCGACCAGCGCAGGAAGAAGCCGACCAATCCGATCCAGCGGCTGCTGCGGGCGCTGCTCGGGGTGGATGCGAAGGTCGCGCAGTATGTGCGGGGGAAGAAGTTCGTCGATGCGGTGGTCGAGCGGGTCGGGGTGGCGGAGTTCAACACGGTGTGGACCAACGCGGAGACTCTGCCCCGGCTCGACGAGGTAGATGACCCAGAGCGCTGGATCAATAGAGTGCTGTAGCCCGCCCGAACAACTGACAACAACGTGCGGACATGGGTAACTCACCGGGTACGGGCAAACTTGCCCATCTGATCACTGTCAGCCGCCGACGCAACTCTGGTGGCAGGCGGGTCTGGCCTGAATTCGCGGAGAGGCGGAACAGTGCGGCTGCCTGAGACGTCGGCTGTTTTGGCCGTGCGGCGGGGTGTGCGGGAGTGGGTTGCGGCGCGGGGTGGGCGGATGCCGGTTGTCGTCGGGTTGTCCGGGGGAGCTGATTCGCTGGCGTTGGTTGCTGCGGCTGTCGTCGAGGCGGGGGACGTGACGGCTGTCGTGGTGGATCACCGGTTGCAGGATGGGTCAGGGGAGGTGGCAGCGCGGGCGGCCGAGCAGGCGCTCGCGCTGGGGTGTGTGGAAGCGCGGGTTCTGCCGGTCGAGGTCGGGCGTGACGGCGGGGTCGAGGCGGCGGCTCGGGCGGCCAGGTATGCGGCGCTGGAATCGGTGCGGGCGGGTAGGCCGGTGTTGCTCGGGCACACGCTCGACGATCAGGCCGAGACCGTGTTGCTCGGGCTGGCTCGGGGGTCCGGTGGGCGGTCTATTCACGGGATGTCGGCGTGGAATCCGCCGTGGGGGCGGCCGTTGCTCGGTGTCCGGCGGGCGGAGACCGTGCGGATGTGTGCCGATCTCGGTGTCGAACCCTGGGACGACCCGCACAACCTCGATCCCGCGTACACCAGGGTGCGGCTGCGGACCGAAGTGCTGCCGCTGCTCGAGGACGTGCTCGGGGGCGGGGTGGCGCAAGCGCTGGCGCGGACGGCGGATCAACTTCGCGCCGATGGCGAGGTGCTCGACGTGCTCACCGCCGACCTGCTGCGTGCGGCGAGCGCGGGCGCCGGTGGCCCCGGCGACAGTGATCGACCTGCACTGTCGGTCGAGATTCTGGCCACTGCCGCATCGGCCCTGCGGCGTAGGACGATCAGGGCTTGGCTCGCCGAACAGGGCGTGAGCGGCTTGCTGAACGCCCATTTACAAGCGATCGACGAGCTGGTGAGCAACTGGCGCGGGCAGGGCGGCGTCGCGGTGGCGGGCGGTGGGAGGGACCACAGGTTGGTCGTGGCGCGCGAGCATGGCACGCTGACGGTACGCGAGCAGCCGCGAAACGATGCCACATGACCACCGAAGGGACACCCACTTCCGTGTACGGAGACGACATCGCATCGGTGCTGATCACCGAAGACCAGATCAAGGCCAAGATCGAAGAGCTGGCCGAGCTCGTCGCCAAGCGGTACCCACCCGACGCTCCCGAGGGCGACCTTCTGCTGATCGGCGTCCTCAAGGGCGCGATCTTCTTCATGACCGACTTCGCCAGGGCGCTGCCGATCCCGACCCAGCTCGAGTTCATGGCGGTGTCGTCCTACGGTTCGTCCACCTCGTCCTCCGGTGTCGTGCGCATCATGAAGGACTTGGACAAGGACATCGCGGGCCGCAATGTGCTGATCGTCGAGGACATCATCGACTCCGGTCTGACGCTGTCCTGGCTGCTGCGCAACCTGGCCACCCGCAACCCGGCCTCGCTGGAAGTGGTCACCCTGCTGCGCAAGCCCGACGCGCTGCGCACCCCCGTCGAGGTCGCGCACGTCGGCTTCGACATCCCGAACGAATTCGTCGTCGGCTACGGCCTCGACTACGCCGAGCGCTACCGCGACCTGCCCTACATCGGCACCCTCGATCCGAAGGTCTACTCCTGACCCGGTGTCCGCGATCCGGTCACGCGCAGTAGTGCCCGGATATCGGATTCGATGATCCGGAACAGGATGTAGGAGACGACGAAACCGATCATCCCGCCCACGCAGATCGTGCGGAGCGGGGTGAGCGTCGTCAGCAGGTCCGCGACCGGCAGAAACGTCGCGCTGGCGACGACGAGCAGCGGGATGGACGCCGCGACAACCAGGTAGCTGCGGCACCGGGTGGCCAGCACGGTCAGCGACTTGCCGTCGCTGCGGAAATCCTGGCCGTGGTGCAGGAACATCGGGTAGACGCAGCGCACCAGGTACACCGTGATCAAGAAGTACGGGTACGTCATGGCGATGGCGGCGCAGATCGCCGACACCAGCAGCAGGTGCAGTGCTGTGCGCGCGGGCAGATCGTGGTCGGCCAACCCGATGGTGACCGCGTAGATCACCCCGGCCGCCATCCACAGCACGAACACCACCGCGACGGCCCGGTTGCCGAGTCGCAGACAGTCCTGGCGGGCCTGGTCGAGGGTCTTGGGATCGCAGCGCCGCCCGGTGCGTAACTGGTGTGGAATGGTCAGCAGTCTTCTGCCCAGATAGATCAGGGTCGCCCCACCTGCCGAGAAGAAGATCAGGTTGGTGATGTCGGCGACGGCGCGCTGGGTGGCGCGGGTGTCCGGGTCGAGCCGACTGTGGATCAGCGTCGTGTTCAGCTGACGCTGGTAGTAGGCCGCCAGTACGTTCGGGATCGCGATCGACAGCGCCAGCAGCGCGAACACGTACGGCTGCAACCGGATTCGCCAGCTGTGCGGTGGTGGGTCGGTGAGGTCACGGGCGTGCTCGTCCAGGCACAGGTCGAATTGCGCGGCCAGCATCGCGCCGTCGGACCAGCGGTCGGCGCGGTCGGCGGCCAGGCATGTCAGCAGTATCCGTTGCAGGGCGGCCGGGCAGTCGGCGGGCACCTGGCCGACATCCACGCCCGCGTTGCGGCGGGCCAGGGCCGCGTCCAGTGCGCGCTCGGGGTGCAGGTCGTCGTCGGGCACGGTGGTGTCGTCGAAGGGCTTCGCGCCGGTCAGCAGCTCCCACAGCAGGACGCCGAGCGAGTAGATGTCGGCGCGGGTGTCGAGGTCGGCGGCGCCGCGAGCGCGACCCGGATGGCAGGCTTCGAGCTGTTCCGGGGACATGTAGGCCAGCGAGCCGCCGAAGTACGACACCGGACTGGTGCCCGCCGAGCGGTTGAAGCTGATGTTGAAATCGGCGAGCTTGGGCACGCCCTCGGCGGTGAGCAGGACATTGGCCGGCTTCACATCGCGGTGCAGCACGCCGTGACCCGCCGCGTGCTGCAACGCGGCGGCCAGCCTGGCGCCCAGCCACGCGACGGTCTCCGGCCAGCTCAGGCCTGCGATCTCGGCGCGCATCGCCGAGTCGGTCGGGCGGATCTCGCCCTTCTCCTTCATGGCCGCGTCGACGGCGTCGAGCAGCAGGCCGCTCGAGCGCTCTTCGGGCGGCGTCGCGCGGACCCAGCGCAGCACGTCGAGCAGCGTCCCGCCGGGCAGGAACTGCATGTACAGCATCCGCAGCCGGGGCGAGTCGTCGGCGGGCGCGTCGAGCAGCTGCTGGTCGAACACGCGCACGATGTAGTCGTGGTCGAGCTGGGCCAGGGTCTGTGGCTCGCTGCCGCTGTCGGCGGAGATCTTGACCGCGACCAGGCGCTGCATCGCCCGCTGCCGCGCCAGGAAGACGCGGGCGAACGCGCCGGAGCCGAGCTCGGTGAGCAGCTCGAAATCACCGATTCGCGTGCCGACCTCGATCCGGTCGAGCCCACGGCGATCGGTCGGGTGCGCGGCGGCGGTGCGGTCGAGCGCGGGCCTGGTCACCTCGGTGGTGCGTGTCGAGCTCACATCCGGGGATACGGCCGCGGACGGCCGCGGGGTTCATCGGGTCAGCTGACGACCCGCTCCAGTGCGGCAAGGTCGGCTTCGAGGGCACGGAACAGCAGGTAGGAGCCGATGAAGGCGATGATGCCGCCGACACACAGGACCCGGACGGCGAGGATCACCTCGGGGATGTCGCCGGGCGGCAGGAAGGTCACGCCCGCCACCGCGAGCAGGGGCACCGACGCGGCGACCGCGAGGTACCAGGTGCAGCGGCGGCTCAGGGCGAGCAGCCAGGCGTTGTCGTCGGCACTGATCTCGCCGTGCCGCAGGAAGATCGGGTAGATGCAGCGGACCATGTAGAAGGTGACCAGGAAGAACGGGTAGGCGGCCGCGATCGCGCCGCAGACCAGCAGCGAGGCCAGGAAGTGGATGACGGCGCGGGCGGGGACGTCGCCTGCGGCCAGGTGCAGGGAGATCGGGAAGGTAACGCTCGACAGGGCCCAGAGCGAGCTCGTGACGATCACCGCACGGTCGCCGACCCGCAGGGTGTCGTGTCTCGTGCGGCGCAGCGTCGCCGGATCGTAGCGCCTGTCGTGCCGCATGCCGCGGGGGACCGAGAGCACGAACCTGGCCAGATAGATGAGCACGACCGTGCCGATCGGGAAGAACACCAGGTTCACCGCGGTGGTGATCACCACGAACGATTGCTGCGCGGCTTCGCTGAGTCTGCTCACGACCAGCGTCTCGTTGTGCATGATGTTGTACCAGGAAGCGAGCGCGTTCGGGATGCCGATGGCCACCACCATCGCCAGCAACGGGAACCGGCGCAGCTGCAGCCGCCAGCTCTTCGGCGGCGGGTCGGTCAGGTCTCGCGCGCGCTCGTCCAGGCACAGGTCGAACTGCTTGGCCAGCACCGCGCCGTCGGGCCAGCGGTGCGCGCGGTCGGGTTCGAGGCAGGTCAGCAGGACCCGGCGCAGCGCGGACGGGCAGTCCGCGGGCACCCGGTCGAGCGCGACCGGGTCGACGCCGCTGGTGCGCCGTTCCAGCATCGCCTCGAGGGTGGTCTCGTCGCCGCTGCCCGCGGCCTCGGCGGTGCTGTCGTCGAACGGCTTCGCGCCGGTCAGCAGCTCCCACAGGACGACGCCGAGCGAATAGATGTCGGCGCGGGTGTCGAGGTCGGCGGCGGTGCGGCCGAGCCCGGGATGGCAGGCCTCGAGCTGCTCGGGGGACATGTACGACAGCGAGCCGCCGAAATACGCGACCGGGCTGGTCCCGGCGACGGTGCGGCTGAAGCTGATGTTGAAGTCGGCCAGCTTGGGCACACCCTCCGCGGTCAGCAGGACATTCGCCGGTTTCACGTCGCGATGCAGTACGCCGTGCGTGGCCGCGTAGTCGAGCGCCTCGGCGAGCCGCCTGCCGAGCCACGCGACGGTCTCCGGCCAGCTCAGCGCGGCCAGCTCGGCGCGGACGCTCGAATCGGTCGGGCGGATCTCGCCCTTCTCCTCCATGGCCGCGTCGACCGCGTCGAGCAGCAGTTTGCCGCTGCGCTCGTCGGGCGGGGTCGCGCGCACCCAGCGCAGAAGTCCGAGCAGGGTGCCGCCGGGCAGGAATTGCATGTAGAGCAGGCGCAAGCGGCGGGCGCCCGACGGCGCGGTGTCGTCGGTGTCGAGCAACTGCTGATCGAACACCCGCACGATGTAGTCGTGGTCGAGCTGGGCCAGGGTCTGCGGTTCGGTGCCGCGGTCGGCGGAGATCTTCACCGCGACCAGCCGCTGCATCGAGGTCTGCCTGGCCAGGAAGACTCGCGCGAACGCCCCGGTGCCCAGGCCGGTCAGCAGCTCGAAATCGCCGATGCGCTGGCCGATCTCGATCCGGTCCAGTGGCTCGAACGCGCCCGGCGACGACGCTGCGGCGGTCGCCACCGAGGTCGCGGTCGCCGCCGAGGTCGCTGTCGCGGTGAGGTCGAGCTCGGGCGTGGTCACCTGGGTAGTACGAGTGGGATCGGGCGGTTGGTTCACCGTCGGATCGGGGTCGTCGGTGCGATGGGTGCTCTGCTCGAGCTCGTCGGCGTTGAGCAGCGCGCGCAGGCTGGGCGCCTGATCCGGGTATTCGCGCAGGCAGTCGCGTGGGTCGACGCGCTCGCCGCTGTGCCTGCGGATCACGAACTCCTCGAACACCAGCCCGGCGGGCAGCGTCGCCGGATCGAGTTCGGGGAACTCGGCGCAGTAGTGGGCGAGGCGCTTGCGGGTGACATCGGCGCCCGTGTGGTGCAGCCATCGATTGCGCAGATCGATGCGGATCAGTTCGTGCAGCGCCTGCCTGCGCAGGGTCCGCGCGTCGGGCAGGAATTCGGCCATATCGGGCGGCTGACCGGCCGCGGAACCCCATGCCTGGGTGAACGCGTCGACCATGTCGCCGCGCACGTTTGCCGACCGTCCGGCGCTCGCGTCGGGCAGTTCGTCGCTTCCGGTCTTATCGATCATCAACCGACCTAAGGTTCGCGCGGATCGGAGCGAAATTCCTTCCGCCACACCCGACACCATCGGCCCCCGAGCCGTACCCGAATGATAACTTGCGCCTCGAGAGCAGATCACCCGAATTTCGACGACCATGCGACGGGGGCGAATCCGCACATGCACGATGACCTCACAGCGGTAGCATGGGAGTCCGTCGACGACGACGGCGTGACGGACGCTGAGGTGGCGATGAACCCTTCCCACCCACCTGCCGACGAATACCCCATCGGCGGCCCGGCGGCGGCGCTGGCCGCCCGGGTACGCGCGGGCACCATCACGCCCCTCGACGTGGTGACCGAGGCACTGACCAGGATCTCCTCGGAGAATCGCAAGATCGACGCGTTCACCGTCGTGCGTGCCGAACAGGCCCGCGCCGAGGCGCTGGAGCTGGCCGCCCGCGACGATCTGGACGAGCTGCCGCTGGCAGGCGTGCCGGTGGCGGTGAAGCAGAACATCGCGGTCGCCGGTGTGCCGCTGCGGGCCGGGTCGGCGGCCAGTCCGGCCGAGCCGGAGCCCGCCGACCATCCGGTGGTCACCAGGCTGCGGGCCGCGGGCGCGATCGTCGTCGGGGTGACGGCGATGCCCGAACTCGGCCTGTGGGCGACGACCGACGAGGACGGGACCGTCACCCGCAATCCGCGCGATGTCGGCCGGACCGCCGGTGGCTCCTCGGGTGGCGCGGCCGCCGCGGTGGCCGCGGGGCTGGTGCCGATCGCGCACGGCAACGACGGGCTCGGCTCGATCCGGGTGCCCGCCGCGGCCTGCGGCGTCTTCGGGATCAAGCCGGGTCGCCAGGTGGTGCCCGCGGATATCGGCGTCGATTCCTGGGCTGGCATGGCCGAGAACGGCGTACTCGCGACGACGGTGTCGGACGCGGCGCTGGCGTTGTCGGTGCTGGCGGGACGCTCCGATCTGGCCGAGCTACGCGCTCCGCAGCGACTACGCATCGGACTCGCCGTGGCTCCGCCGTCGCGACTGGTCCGGATGGATCGGCACTGGACGGCGGCAGCGCGCACCGCGGGTGCGCGGGCGGCGGCGGCCGGGCACCTGGTCGAGCCGGTCGAACTGCCCTACGGCGACACGGCGCTGGCGATGGCGCTGCGCTGGCCCAGCGCGGGCCTGGCCGACGCCGCGGCGCTACCGCACCCCGAACTGCTGCAACGCCGCACCAAACGGCACCTCGCGCTGGGCAGGCTGATCCGGCGGCTGGGCTTGGTGCGGCCGAATCAGGTCGACCGGATCGAGGCCGGACTTGTCGACTTCTTCGAGAACTTCGACGTGGTGATCACGCCGACGCTCGCGGCGCCGCCGCCCAAGGCCAAACAGTGGAGCGGGCGCGGCTGGACCGCGAATGTCCTCGCCTCGGCGCGCTACGCGCCGTTCACCGGCATCTGGAATCTGGTCGGCTGGCCCGCCGCCTCGGTGCCGATGGGCACCCATCCCGAGGCGCACACCCCGCTCGCGGCGCAACTGGCCGGTCCGCCGGGCAGCGAGGCCACCTTGCTCGGCCTCGCCGCCCAACTGGAGCTGACGAACTAGACCGCGATCGGGGTCTGCACCGGCTGGGGCTCGGAGAAACCACCGTCGACGGCGCGACCGGCGAATTCCAGAATGGTCGGGCGGGTGTCGTCGGCCCGCCACGCCACCGCCAGCTCACACGGGGTGAGACCGGCGACCGGGCGCGCGGTCAGGCCGGGCCAGCGGTACATCGGCACGTTGTTCTCGGCCAGCAGGCATACGCCGAGGCCGAGGCTCACGGCCTCGAGCTTGTCTTCCGGGGTGGCGGCCTCGGCGCCGATCTTGGCGGCCCGGCCGCCGCGGGCGTCGTTGCCGAGCCAGAAGTCGCGGACCGCGCCCGCCTCGGTCGGCAGGGCGATGAACGGCTCGTCGAGCAGATCGGCGAACTCGATCGTCTCCTGCTCGGCGAGCGGGTGGGTCTCGGGCAGCAGCACCCAGCGCGGCTCGGTGCGCAGCACCTGCCAGCGGTAGCGGTTGGGGTCGGGCAGCGGCAGCCACACCAGGGCCAGGTCGGCCTGACGGCCCGCCAGGCCGCTGGACGGGTCGTTCCAGGAGGCGGCGTGCAGGGCGAGGCGGTGGCCGCTGGCGCTCTCCAGGTCGTTGAGCAGGCCGCGGCCGAGCGCGGACTGGATACCGACGCGCAGCACTTCGCCTGCTTCCTGCAGGGAGACGTTGGTCACCTCCCACAGCTCGAGGATCTTGCGTGCGCCTTCGAGCAGTTCCTTACCGGCGACGGTGAGGGCGACACTGCGCTGGTTGCGGTCGAACAGGACCACGTCGAGCTGGCGTTCGAGCTGGCGGATCTGGCGTGACAACGTCGGCTGAGCGATGTGCAACCGCTGGGCGGCGTTGGTGAAATGCAGTTCCTCAGCGACGGCGACGAAATACCGCAGATCGCGCAAATGCGGGTCCATAGCACCTTGCTATCAGAATAGGTCGGGAAAATCCAGCCAAAACGGGCAAGGAAGTTCGCGGAGGTGGATCAAAACAGTCACCAGGTTGGTAATGCACAGCATATGGCCTGACATGGTGCGCTGCACCATTGAGGCGTCATTGGTGCGCGGTCACCGGACGCTGAGCGGCGGGCGTGCGACTGCTGGGCGGTTGACCAGCGGAAATGCGTCCGGATTCACACGATTCGGCGCGATGTGGCGCGCGTCCCGACGACGCGGGCGAGCGATGAAACAGACCGCTGACCTCTGTTCGCGCCGGAAGGACTGCGACACAGTGACTTTCGTCACAAAGAGGTTTCGGTGTGTGGAATCCGGCCGCGGCGAGCCATGCGCGCGCGGCCGGATTCCGGGCATTCAGCTCTCGCGAGCGCGTTCCTCGTAGGCGCGCCGCGCCGACCTGTCGACATCATCGAGGAAGGCCGTGCGTGAACCAAGCGCCCGGCCGAGACCGTCACCGACGGCCTCGGGCAGCAGGTTCACGAACCGGGACAGATAGCCCGCGAACGCCGACACCCGCACCTTCGAGCGCGGCGATCCGATCAACCCCTCGATCGCCGCGGCGATCTGCTCCGGTTCGGCGGGCTTCAACAACCAGTTGCCCTTCACCCCGGCGCCCAGCTCGGTCTTCGTCAGTGTCGGCAACACCGCCGAGAACCGCACGCCCGACCCGCGATACTCCTCGCGCAGGGTGTCGGTGAAGCCGAGCACCGCGTGTTTGCTGGCGTTGTAGGTCGCCAGCCCGGGGATGTGCGTCTCGCCTGCCAGTGAGGCGATATTGATGACGTGCCCGCGCCCGCGCGGCAGCATCCGGGCCAGACCGAGCTTGGACCCGAGAATCACGCCGTAGATATTGATCTCGAGAATCCGGCGGGTCACCCGGTCGGGCTCGTCGACCAGCAGGCCGGTCGGCATGATGCCCGCGTTGTTGATCAGCACATCGATCGGGCCGACGGTGCGCTCGACCTCGTCGAGGAACGCCTCGAACGAGACCGGATCGGTGACGTCGAGCGCGCCCGACAGCGCGAAATCGCCTGCCGCTTTCACCGCGGGCTCGTCGATGTCGCCGATCGCCACCCGCGCGCCGAGCTCCCGCAGCCGCGTGGCCGTCGCGAGGCCGATGCCGCGGGCGCCGCCGGTGATCACGACGACGAGATCGCGGACCGCCGGGCTCATTTGCCGCCCTTGAGCCGCCACACCGCGGGCAGGTCGATCCGGCGGATGCCGCGCGCACCGGCGACCCGCATCGCGCTGACCATGACGACGAGCTTGTTCATGTCGTACGGGTACCAGAACAGCTCTTTGCTCATGGTCGGGATCTTCGGCTTGGTCATCGCCTGCGCGCGGCAGTACTTGCGCAGGCCCGACGCCCCGCCCCAGCGCGCGCCGACACCGGACAGGCCCCAGCCGCCCATCGGCATCGCCGGGTTGAACAGGTTGGAGAACACGTCGTTGATGTTGACCGCGCCCGCGTCCAACTGCCTGGCCACCCGCTCGCCGCGCGCCTTGTCCCCGGTCCACACCGACGCCGACAGGCCGTAGATCGAATCGTTGGCCAGCCGGATCGCCTCGGCCTCGTCGGCCACCTTCATCACCGGCAGCGTCGGCCCGAAGGTCTCCTCCGCGACACACGACATGGAATGGTCGACGTCGACGAGCACGGTCGGCTCGAAGAAGGTGCCGACGCCGGTGCGCTTGCCACCGGTCGTCGCCCGCGCGCCCGCCGCGATCGCCTCGTCGACGTGGCGCTGCACGATGCGCACCTGGTTCTCGTTGGCCAGCGCGCCCACGTCGTTCTTGGATTCGCGCCCGTCCTCGCCCAGGCGCAGGGCGGCGACGGCAGCGGTCAGCTTGGTGACGAACTCGTCGTAGACCGGCGCCTCGACGTAGACCCGCTCCACCGAGATGCAGACCTGCCCGGCGTTGAACATGCCGCCGAAGGCGATGCCGTGCGCGGCGCGGTCGATGTCGGCGTCGGCCAGCACGATCGCCGGGTCCTTGCCGCCGAGTTCGAGGCTGTAGGGCACCATCCGCTCGGCGCAGGCGGCGGCGATCTTGCGGCCGGTCGCGGTGGAGCCCGTGAACTGGATGTAGTCGGCGTTCTCGACGACGGCCGCACCGGTCGCGCCTGCGCCGGTGACCACCTTGAACACCGGCGGCGCGCCGATCTCGGCCCAGCCGCGGGCCAGCTCGACCGCCGACAGCGGCGTCACCTCCGACGGCTTGAGAATCACCGCAGCGCCCGCGGCCAGCGCGGGGAACACGTCGATCGCCGGCATCGCGAGCGGGAAGTTCCACGGCGTGATCACGCCGACCACGGGGTAGGGGCGGTAGGCGACGGTCAGCGACTTCACCCGCGCGAGCGGGCTGTGCGGGGAGGGGTGCTCGTCGGCGAGGAACTTGCCCGCCCGGCGCGCGTAGTAGCCGAGGAGGTCGACGGCGAAGGCCGGGTCGATGAGCGCGTCGACGCGCGGCTTGGCGGTCTCGGACTGCAGGACCGCGGCCAGATGCTCGGTGTTGTCGATCATCCAGTCCTGCATCTTCAGCAGCCACTTCTTGCGGCCCTCCGGCCCGATCGCCTCCCATTCGGGCTGGAAGAGGCGCAGTTCCCGGACCGCGGCCGCCACCTCGTCCGGCGCGACGATCGGCACCGAGCCGGTCTGTTCGCCGGTCGCTGGATTGCGCACCGCGATCACCTGGGCTTCGGCCGCGGCGGTCTGGTCGAGTTCGGTCACTGTCGTGCTCCCCACTGCGTTGTGTGATTCAGTTCACCAACTATCAGCCTGGCACAATGAGGGCACGGATTCTTGGCCGTTCCCGTCAACGAAATCGGATTATTTGGTGTCTGGAGAACAAATCGGCGAACAGGTGCGCGGCTGGTTCGCCGAGTTCGTGCTCGAACTGCTGCGCACGCAGACGCTGGAGCGTGTCGTCGCGCGCCTCGACGCGGCCGTGCTCGCCGATTCACCGGAGCTCGACGACCCCGATCTGCGCCGGGACCTGGCCGCCAGCACCCGCGCGCACGCCAGGGTGGTGCTCGGCGGACTCGCCACCGACACCGACGATCTCGCGCTCCCCGAGGAAGCGCATGTCCTGGCCAGAACCATCGCCCGCCGCGGCCTCGACGTGCGGGTACTGCTGCGCGCCTACCGGGCGGGTCTGGCCGAGGCGCTGGCGGTGATGACCGAGACCGTCGGCGAAGGTCAGTTGCCGCCGGAACTCGAGCGGGCGGTCCTGCTGCGGATGTTCGAGCGATCGACCACCTGGATGGGACTGTCGATCGAGGCGCTCACCGGCACCTTCATGGCCGAACGCGAACGGGTGCTGCGCGATGCGCTCAACACCCGTACCGAACTGGTGCGCGCGCTGCTGGCCGGCACGGTGGTCGATGTGGATCAGGCCTCGATCGGGCTCGGGTACCGGCTCTCGCAGCGTCATCTGGCGTTTCTGCTGTGGACCGGCGACGCGGGCGGCGAGGAACCGGGCGGCCTGCTCGACCGCGCCGCGGCCAGGATCGCCTCGACGCTCGGCGCGACCGGTCTGCTCACCGTCGCCGCCAGCGCGAGCGGGCTGTGGGCCTGGGCGGCCGTCGACGACGACGCCGAGATCGCCGAGCGGATCGCGCGCTGCGAGGTGGCGGCGCCGGTGCGGGTGGCGTTCGGGATGCCGGGCGCGCACGTCGACGGGTTCGTCGCCAGTCATCGGGAAGCGGTGGCCGCGCGGCGGGTCGCCGAGCAGGGCAGCCGGACGGTCACCAGCTATCGCGAGGTGGAGATCGCCTACCTGGCCGGGGTCGACACGGCCGCGATGCGCGGGCTGATCGCCCGCGAGCTGCGCGGACTCACCGGAACCGACCCCGTCGCGACGCGGTTACGCGCGACGCTGCACGCCTATCTGCGCGCGCAGCGGAGCCCGGAGGAAGCGGCGCGCCTGCTCGGCGTGCACAAGAACACGGTGCGGTACCGGATCCACCGCGTGGAGGAAATCCTCGGACATCCGGTGTCCGAGCGAGCGATGGCGCTGGAGATAGCGCTGGATTGCGTCGCCGCCTACGGCGTTTCCTGAACGACGCCGTCCCTGGCCGCGATGCGGCGCAGCGGCGGTTCGGTCGGCGGTGGCACCCGTCGATCGGGGAGCTCGGCGAGCAGTGTCGTCGTCGCCGCGGCGATGGCGGCGACGGCCTTGTCGACCGCGGGCTTGGTGGTGCTGCTCAGCCCGGAGATGCCGCCGACTTTGCGCACATATTGCAAGGCGGCAGCGTAGATCTCCTGCTCGGTGGCGGCAGGCTCCAGACCACGCAAGACGGTGATATTTCTACACATGTCAGAACAATAGACCTGTGGGGCAGATCACGGCAGGCCAAGAAAGCAGATTCGCTCCTCGGCCCCGGAAGGCACCCGCCGCACTAGACTCGGCCGCATGCCTGCCAGGGGAGTACCAGCGCTGACCACCTTTCCGTACCCGGAACTGGACGAGCGTGAGGAAGACCACTGGTCCGGTGCCGGTGTGAGCGACGATGAACTTCGCGCGCTCGCCCTCGGCGCCTTCTATTCCACCCGCTGGGACGCCTTCCACGACGCGATGCTGCTCGGCCCCGAGCGCGAGCACCCGCTCGGCGACCGCCGCGAACTCGCCATCGACACCCTCACCGGCGCCTGGGGCATCACCGACGGCACCGAGGCGCGCGCGTCGATGGAACAGCTCCTCGAAGGCATGCACGCCCCCCTGTACTCGCTGGTGCACCCGCTGGTGATGGCATCGATCAACGCCAGCGAACGCGACCGCTTCGGTGAACGCGCCGACCGGCACCGCGCGTTCCTGCGCCAGGTCGGTTCCTTCCGCGGCATGGACAACCCCGAGGCGCTGGTCCGCGACTACGACATCTGGGCCCAGGCCATCAAGATCGGTTTCACCGACCACCTGGCCCGGCCCCTGCCCAACGACATCCACGCCTGGGACCTGGCCCGCGTCATCGCGGTCGCCAGAATGGCGTTCACCGCGGGCTACATCGACGCCGACGTGGCGTGGGAGTACGCGATGCGGGCACTCGCCCCCGCGCAGCGCCGCTACCGCAACTGGCGCCAGTTCGGCGACGCCTACCTCGCGGGCTGGACCTACTGGCAGGCCACCGAGGACCTCGCCGAACTGAAGAACGGCGGCGTCGACCGCCGGATGGAACTGCTACGGCTATGGACCCGCCCGACCAGCCCGTGGCGCCGGATCGAACTCAACGAGCCCGAGCAGAAGACCGAAACCGAGGCCGAACCGAATTGAGCGTTCGGTCCGGCCGGTCGGAGCTACAGGCTGCGGAGAATCCCGCGGCCGTAGCGCTGGAACTGGGTGTCGTCGACCATGCCGAGCGAGTGCCGCTCGACCAGTAATTCCCATTCGGCGTAGAGCTGGGAGACGCCGGGATCGGCGGGCCCTGCGGCGCCGTCGGCGGCCTGCCTGCGCACGGCGAAGTTGACCGCGCAGGTCACCCGTTCGGTGTCGGCGCGGTCGGCGCCTGCGAAATGCAGTGTCCTGTTGCCGTCGCTGACGTCCATGCCGGAGCCGCCGTGCCGTGTGTCGATCTCACCGGGCGCCGAGCGAGCGCCGTCGACGGTGCGTGCGCCGAGGATCGCGGCGACGGCCAGCTCGTGTGCGTAGCGCTCGCCGTTGCCGAGGGAGATGAACAGCAGCCTGGTGGTGGTCGCCGCGAGCAGACCGGTGCCGGTGCCCGCGGGTGGTGTAGCCACGGCGATCGCGGTTTCCAGCACGTATTCGTCGGGGGTGACGTAGCGGTGCAGCGCGTTGACGGCCGTGCGGGACTCCTTGCGCGGCGCCATTCGGCGGACCGCGCGCTCGACATCGGCCCTGGCCGGGCCCGACTTTCCCCATTCCGGCGCGGGCGGGGTGAGATCAGGCGCGGCGATATCGATGCGCTGGGTTGCCATGATCTGGTCGTTGATCCGGTCGACGATGCCGAGCGCGGCAGGCACGTCGTGTTCGGCGATGAGGACAGGAAGTGGGGTGCGGTCGGCGGGAACGCCGGTGAGCACCGGAGTGGGATAGCGCAGGAAGATCTCGATGACGACCGCGTCGTCGGCGCGCCGGTTCAGCCGCACTTTGAGCAGGTCGGCGATGGGAACATCGAGAACCCGCTCGCCGTCGGTACCCGGCCGCAGAACGGTGAGCCGTCCACGGCCGTGGCGCAGAATCGCTGTGGGTGTTCGTAGCTCGACGATGTCCATACCCCCTGCGCTGTAGTTGTGTCGTCGCCCACGATAAGCCGGGCATGACATGATTGTGGCCACTTGCAACAACGCGTTCGGAGCTTTCGGGAACCGTTCCCCAGCTCTGAACGTTGACCAGTGCAACTGCACCAGCAGCCGAACTGCGCGATGTATCGAACTAGACCGTACGCGGTAACGTGGCATGTCCGCATCCGAAACCCGCCGATCTCGACGCTTCGCTAGGCACACCCGGAGAAATAACCGGAAAGGACTGGGCCGTCCGGCCGACGCTCTATGAACCGCAAGACAGTGTTTCGCACTTTGGCGATCATCTCGGGCATCATGCTCATGATCTGGCTGTTCAGCTTTCTCAGCGATGACACGCGCGGCTGGGAGAGTGTCGACACTTCCGTGGCGCTCAGCCAGCTGGAGGACAAAGCCAATGTCAAGAACGTCCAGATCGATGACAAGGAGCAGCAGCTCCGCATCGAACTGAACAACGGCAACGAGGCGACGAACAACAACACCAAGATCGTCGCCAAATACCCGGGCGGCGGTGAGACATCGGCGCAGATCTTCGACGCGGTGCAGAACTCCGGCGCGAAGTACGACACGGTGGTCAAGCAGGAGAGCTGGCTTTCCCAGCTGCTGCTGTTCATCGTGCCGATGGTGTTGCTGGTCGGCCTGTTCATCTTCGTGATGTCGCGCATGCAGGGCGGTGGTCGCGGCGGCATGATGGGCTTCGGCAAGTCCAAGGCCAAACAGCTGTCCAAGGACATGCCCAAGACCACCTTCGCCGATGTGGCAGGCGCCGACGAGGCCGTCGAAGAGCTGTACGAGATCAAGGATTTCCTGCAGAATCCGGCCCGCTACCAGGCGCTCGGCGCGAAGATCCCGAAGGGCGTTCTGCTCTACGGTCCCCCCGGTACCGGCAAGACGCTGCTCGCGCGCGCTGTCGCCGGTGAGGCGGGCGTCCCGTTCTTCACCATCTCCGGTTCGGACTTCGTCGAGATGTTCGTCGGTGTCGGCGCCTCGCGTGTGCGCGACCTGTTCGAGCAGGCCAAGCAGAACAGCCCCTGCATCATCTTCGTCGACGAGATCGACGCGGTCGGCCGCCAGCGCGGCGCAGGCCTCGGCGGCGGTCACGACGAGCGCGAGCAGACGCTGAACCAGCTGCTCGTCGAGATGGACGGCTTCGGTGACCGCACCGGCATCATCCTGATCGCGGCGACCAACCGCCCCGACATCCTCGATCCAGCGCTGCTTCGCCCCGGTCGCTTCGACCGGCAGATCCCGGTCGGCAATCCCGACCTGGCCGGTCGCCGCGCGATCCTGCGTGTGCATTCGCAGGGCAAGCCGATCTCGCCCGACGCCGACCTCGAGGGTCTGGCCAAGCGCACCGTCGGCATGTCCGGTGCCGATCTGGCCAACGTCATCAACGAGGCCGCGCTGCTCACCGCGCGTGAGCACGGTTCGCTCATCACCGGCGAATCGCTGGAGGAGTCGGTCGACCGCGTCATCGGTGGCCCGCGCCGCAAGAGCCGCATCATCAGCGAGCACGAGAAGAAGATCACCGCCTACCACGAGGGTGGCCACACCCTGGCGGCCTGGGCGATGCCCGATATCGAGCCGGTCTACAAGGTCACCATCCTTGCCCGCGGCCGCACCGGCGGCCACGCCATGACGGTGCCCGAGGACGACAAGGGCCTGATGACCCGCTCGGAGATGATCGCCAGGCTGGTGTTCGCGATGGGTGGCCGCGCGGCCGAGGAACTGGTGTTCCACGAGCCGACGACCGGCGCGTCCTCCGATATCGACCAGGCGACCAAGATCGCGCGCGGCATGGTCACCGAGTACGGCATGAGCGCCCGCCTCGGCGCGGTCCGCTACGGCCAGGAGCAGGGCGACCCGTTCCTCGGCCGCTCGATGGGCCAGGGCTCGGACTACTCGCACGAGGTGGCCCGCGAGATCGACGAGGAGGTGCGCAACCTGATCGAGGCAGCGCACACCGAGGCCTGGTCGATCCTGAGCGAGTACCGCGAGCAGCTCGACGCGCTGGCGACCGCGCTGCTCGAGCGCGAGACCCTGCACCGCAAGGACCTCGAAGAGGTGCTGGCCGGCGTCGAGAAGCGACCGCGGATCACCGCGTTCAACGATTTCGGTGACCGGCTCCCGTCCGACAAGCCCCCGGTGAAGACGCCGGGCGAGCTGGCCGCCGAGCGCGGCGAGCCGTGGCCGCCCGCCCAGCAGGAGCCGGTGCCTGCCGGCGCGCCGCTCGAGCCCGCCAACGGCTACCCGGCGCAGCCGCCGCAGTACGGTCAGCCCGCGCCGCCTGCCACGGGCTACCCGCTGCCCGCCGCGCCGACCCAGGCGTTCCCGCGTCAGTCGGGCACGCACGGTTCGCGGCCCGACTACGGCGCCCCGGCCGGTTGGTCGGCGCCGGGCTGGCCGCCGCGCGAGGAGCCCCAGCAGCCGCAACAGCCGCAGGCCCCGCAGGGCCAGGGCAATGCGTGGGGTCAGCCGGAGCAGCCGCGGTACGCGGGCGATGGGTTCCAGCCGTGGGGCGAGCCGACCGCGCCGCCGCAGCAGCAGCCTGCGCCCGGCGCCGATCCGGAGAACAACGACTGGGAAGGGCCGAACGGCCGCCGCTGACGGCGGGCCAACTACGCTCGACCGTCGGATGCCGGACGATCACCGGCGTCGACATGTGGAGGTGCGGAGAAGTTGTCGGCCAACAAGAAGGTCGCTGAACCAGTAGGGAACGGGTCGATCGCCGACGGCGAGCTCGGCTCGACGAGCCCGAAGGACCTGACGGCGCTGGCGACCGGTCGCCCGTTCGACCAGGACCGAGCCGAGCGCGCGATCAGGGAACTGCTGCTCGCGGTCGGCGAGGACCCCGACCGTCCCGGTCTGCAGGACACCCCCGCCCGGGTGGCCCGCGCGTACCGGGAGATGTTCGCCGGGCTCTACACCGAGCCCGACGAGGTGCTGGCGACGACCTTCGACGAGGGTCATCAGGAACTCGTGCTGGTCCGCGACATCCCGATGTACTCCACCTGCGAGCACCACCTGGTGTCGTTCCACGGCGTCGCACACGTCGGGTACATCCCCGGCACGCACGGCCGGGTGACCGGTCTGTCCAAGCTGGCCCGCGTCGTCGACCTCTACGCCAAGCGCCCCCAGGTGCAGGAGCGTCTGACCAGCCAGATCGCCGACGCGGTGATGCGCAGGCTGGAGCCGCGCGGCGCGATCGTGGTGATCGAGGCCGAGCATCTGTGCATGGCGATGCGCGGCATCCGCAAGCCCGGCGCGAGCACCACCACCTCGGCGGTGCGCGGCCTGTTGCAGACCAATGCCGCCTCGCGAGCCGAGGCGCTGGACCTGATCCTGCGCAAATGAGCGAGCCCCTCGTGACCACGCGCAATGGCCGCTCGTGTGTGGTCATGGGTGTGGTGAACGTGACCGGGGATTCGTTCTCCGACGGTGGTCGCTATCTCGATCCCGATCTCGCCATCGCGCACGGTATCGCGCTCTATTCGGCGGGCGCCGACATCGTCGATGTCGGCGGTGAGTCGACCAGGCCGGGCGCCGACCGGGTCGATCCTGCCACCGAGGCGGCCCGGGTCGCTCCGGTGATCCGCGGACTGGTCGCCGCCGGTGTGCCGACCAGTGTCGACACCATGCGCGCCGAGGTCGCCGAGGCGGCGCTGACCGCCGGGGTCTCGGTGATCAACGACGTCTCCGGTGGCCGCGCCGACCCGAACATGGTGAAGCTCGTCGCCGAGTCCGGCGTGCCGTGGATCCTCATGCACTGGCGGGCAGGCGCCGACTACCGGCACACCGGCCCGGCCGACCACTACGACGACGTCGTCGCCGAGGTGCGCGCCGAACTCGCCGCGCAGGTCGACCTGGCCGTCGCCGCCGGTGTCGACCCGGACCGGCTGATCCTCGATCCCGGCCTCGGCTTCGCCAAGAACGCCGAGCACAACTGGGAACTGCTCGGCGCGCTGCCGGAACTGGTCGCGGGCGGCCTGCCGATCCTGATCGGCGCGTCCCGTAAACGTTTCCTCGGCGCACTGCTGGCCGACGAGTCCGGCCCGCGTCCGCCGGACGGCAGGGAGACCGCCACCGCCGCGGTCTCGGCGATCGCCGCCAGCCAAGGCGCGTGGGGTGTCCGGGTGCACGACGTGCGTGCCTCCCTGGACGCGATCGCCGTTGTCGACGCGTGGCGCCGAGCCACCGCCGCCCGAGGAGTCACCCGATGAGCTCACCGTTGCTGCCCCCGCCCGCGGGCAGGCCCGCGACCTCCCGGATCGAACTGCGCGGGCTGCGCGTGTTCGGCAGACACGGCGTGTTCGACTTCGAGCGCCGCGACGGTCAGGAGTTCGTCGTCGACCTGACGGTATGGGTCGATTTCGCGGCGGCCGCCGCCTCCGACGACCTGGCCGACACCGTCGACTACGGTGCGCTCGCCGAGCGCGCGGTGCGCATCGTGGCCGGTCCGCCGCGCGATCTGATCGAGACGGTGGTCTCCGAGATCGCCGACGACGTGATGACCGACCCGCGGGTCGAAGCGGTCGAGGCGGTCGTGCACAAGCCGTCGGCGCCGATCCCGCACACCTTCGCCGACGTCCGCGTGGTGGCAACCCGCTTCCGCACGGCGGAACCGGGGCCGCGCCGATGACGCGCGCCGTCCTGTCGATCGGCTCGAACCTGGGCGACCGGCTCGCGCATCTGCGCGGTGTCGTCGACGCGCTGGGGGAGCGGGTGCTCGCGGTCTCGCCGGTCTACACGACCGCCCCGTGGGGCGGCGTCGACCAGGACGACTACCTCAATGCCGTTGTCGTGGCCGAGGATCCGGCCTTCGACGACTACGCCTGGCTGCGCTTCGGCCAGGAGCTCGAGCAGGCGGCGGGCCGGGTCCGCGAGGTGCGGTGGGGTGCGCGCACACTCGACGTCGACGTGGTGACGTGCACCGACGCCACCGGCGCCGCCATCGCCCGCGACGCCGATCCCGCCCTGATCCTGCCCCATCCCCAGGCATACAACCGGGCCTTCGTCCTGGTCCCGTGGCTCGACGTCGACCCGTCGGCGCGACTGCGGGTCGACGGCGCCGACGTACCGATCGCCGAGTTGCTCGCCGGCCTCGATCCGGCCGAGCGTGCCGGCGTGGTGCGCACCGACCTCGTGTTGCGGGACGAGAGCGCGCGCCCGTGCTGAAACCGACCCGGGTGCTCGATCTCGCGCTGAACGTGGTTGTCGCCGCGGCGATCGCCTGGGTCGCCACCCGCTTCGCGTATTCGACCTTCCCGTCGATCTCGGTGGCGGCGGGCGCCTCGCTGCTGCCGGTCGCCGCGATCGAGGCGGCGCTCGGCTACGTCATCAAGGCCAAGATCGCCGACGAGAAGATCGGCGACGGGACCGACGAACTGCATCCGATCAATGTGGCGCGCGCGGTCGCCCTGGCGAAGGCCTCGCTGCAGGTCGGTTCGCTGGCGGCGGGTGTGTGGCTGGGATTCCTGCTGTGGGTATTCCCACAGCGCGGCACCGTGACGGCGGCCGCGGCGGATTCGCCGGGCGCGGTGGTCGGTGTGCTGGCTGGTTCCGCCCTGGTTGCTGCGGCTTTGTGGCTGGAGTACTGCTGCCGGGCGCCGGAGGAACCGCCGGACGAACCCGCTACCACCTAGCAATTTGCGAATGGAATCACCGCGCAGTTTGGTGGGCCGACCAGCATATTCCGGCTACCCTGGCCCACATGGTTTCACCCTCCCGTAGCACTCCGCCCCGTCGACGGCGGGACGACGCGGGAAAGCTCTTCATCGGCGTGCTCATCCTGCTCGGTCTGACGGCAAGTGTTTTCCTGATCTTCAGCGAGAACGTCCAATATGTACGAGTAGGCCTGGTAGCGGCCCTGTGGGCGGCCGTGATCGGCGCCCTCGCGGCCACCCGGTATCGCAAGGACTCCGCGGTCGACAAGGCCAAGGTGCGCGATCTCCAGACGGTGTACGAGTTGCAGCTCGAACGTGAGATCAACGCGCGCCGCGAGTACGAGATGGGCATCGAGGCGCGGGTGCGCGCCGAAGTCGGCGCCGACACCTCCGAGATCGCCGCCCTGCGCGCCGAACTCGCCCTGCTGCGCCAGAACCTGCAGGTCCTGTTCGACGGCGCGCTCCCCGACGAGCAACTGGCCCTGCAAGCCGACGCGGTCCGCATCGACGCCCTGCCCGCCGCGGGCTTCGACGCCTTCGACGACGCCGACCACGATTTCGCCGATAGCCCGGTGGATGCCAACGCCGCCTGGTTCGGCCCGTGGCAGCAACCCCCCAGCGCGCTGAAACCGGTCTTCATGCAACCGGTTTCGGCCAATTTCGCCGACCCCTACGACGACCCGGTCACCGCCGAGACCTCCGCGGTCCAGCTCGACGACTACGCCGAAGCCCAGCAGGCCGAAGCCGCCGCCGCGCAACCCGCCGAGCCTGCCCCGGCCCCGGCCAACGGCAAGACCCCGCCGCCGCGCCTGTCGTCCCCGAACACCAGGAAGATCGACGACCTGGGCGAGACGGTCACCCCCGCCACCAACGGCGCGCCTGCCCAGAACGGCACCCCGGAACCCGCGCCCACCGGCACCACCACCTCGGCCGAGCCGACCACCGGCCCGACCGTCGGCACCAGCTCCCGCCGCCGTCGCCGCGCCGAAGAAGAGGGCGCCCCACGCCTATCCGTGGCCGACATCATGGCCAACCTCGAATCGGAGTCCACCTCCCGATAGTGAAAGTCAGCCGATCCTTGGATCAGACCGGCGATCACTGATTTCGCAATGCACATGGGTAACTCGCCGGGTACGGGCAACCGCAACCCGCGCCACGACCACAGGCCGCCGACGTCACTGAGCCAACGCCCGAGTCTGGCCAAGAGTCGCGGGGAGGCGGTTCAGAGAGCTAGATCACGTGATGGGTCCGTGGCGTCGCGTGGGCACCGCCCGATATCCTCGATCCGTAACGTCCGGTACCCGCATTGCGGGACTGGAACGCAAATCGAGAGGACAATGTTGACCTCGAGAAGTGTCAATTCCGATGGCGCGAACGTGGGTGTCGACCCTGCGCCCGCACGACTGACGGTGGGAATCGTCTCGGCGGGACGGGTGGGTTCGGCTCTGGGTGTCGCGCTCGAGCGAGCCGGTCACGTGGTGTTCGGTGTCGCCGCGATCTCCGATGCCTCGGTGCACCGGGCGCAGACGCGGCTGCCCGATTCCCAGATCCTGCCGGTCGAGCAGATCGCCCAGCGCAGTGAGTTGTTGCTGCTCGCGGTCCCCGATGCCGAGCTGGCTGGCCTGGTCCGTGGTCTGGCGAGCGCGAAAGTCGTCCGCCCCAGCACGATCGTGGTGCACACCGCGGGCGCGAACGGCGTCGGCGTGCTCGCGCCGCTGACCGAGCAGGGCGCGCTCGGCCTCGCCATCCACCCCGCGATGACCTTCACCGGTCACGACGAGGACATCGACCGTCTCGCCAACGCCTGCTTCGGCATCACCGCCGCCGACGAGGTCGGTTACGCGATCGGCCAGGCGCTGGTCATCGAGATGGGTGGTGAACCGGTCAAGGTGTCCGAGGATCAGCGCACGCTGTATCACGCGGCTCTGGCCCACGGCGCGAATCACCTGGTCACGATCATCGTCGACGCGGTCGCCGCGCTGCGTGCCGCCATGGCGGGTCCCGGCCTGCTCGGTCAGCCCGTGGTCGACGACCAGCCCAACGGCCTGCCGGAACGTCTGCTCGCCCCGCTCGTCTCGGCCGCGCTCGACAACGCGCTGCGCCGCGGCGGCGCCGCGTTGACCGGCCCGGTCGCCCGCGGTGACGTCGCCGCGGTCGCCGCGCACCTGACCGCACTGGAGTCGCTGGACGAGCGCCTGGCCGCGGCCTATCGCGCGATGTCGCTGCGCACCGCCGAACTCGCCAAGACCAATCCGGCCCTGCTGGACCTGCTCGCCAAGGAAGGCCACTGATGGAACCCAGAGAAGTGCACCACCACCAGGGCGGCCCGCGGGCGACCGGCGCGTACAAGCCCGGCGTGCTGACCGTCCATCACGACCCCGAGGTGCTCGACACGGTGACCAAGGCGCTGCGCGGCGCCGGTCGCACGGTCGGTTTCGTGCCGACGATGGGCGCGTTGCACGAGGGCCATCTGCAGCTGATCCGCCAGGCCAGGCTCACCAACCAGGTCGTGGTCGTCTCGATCTTCGTCAACCCGCTGCAGTTCGGCGCCAACGAGGATCTCGGCGCCTACCCGCGCACCCTCGACGCCGATCTCGAACTGCTCCGGCACGAGGGCGTCGACCTGGTGTTCGCGCCGACCGTCTCCGACATGTACCCCGACGGCCCGCGCACCACCGTGCTGCCGGGCCCGCTCGGTGCCGAGCTAGAGGGCGGAAGCAGGCCGACGCATTTCGCGGGCATGCTCACCGTCGTCGCGAAGCTGCTCAATATCGCGCACGCCTCCGAGGCGTACTTCGGTGAGAAGGACTACCAGCAGCTCACGCTGATCCGGCAGATGGTCCGCGACCTGAACATGGACGTCAAGATCGTCGCCTACCCGACGGTCCGCGAGCCCGACGGTCTCGCCCTGTCCTCGCGCAACCGCTACCTCGACGCCGCCCAGCGGGAATCGGCGCTCGGCCTCTCGGCCGCGCTGGCCGCGGGCAGGCACGCCGCCGGTCTCGGCCCCGAGGCGGTCGTGCGGGCGGCGCGCGGCGTGCTCGACGCGGTCGACGGCATCGAGGTCGACTACCTCGAACTGCGTGACAGCAACCTGGGCCCCGCGCCCACCGCGGGCAATGCCCGGCTCCTCGTCGCGGCCAAGGTCGGCGGGACCCGCCTGATCGACAATGCCCCGATTGTCCTCGGCGCCCAGCTCGACGGGCACCCCGACGCGAACTCCCTGCCTGCCTCGCAGGCGCACTGAGAAAGGCGACGACGATGTTGCGCACCATGATGAAGTCGAAGATCCACCGTGCCACGGTGACCCATGCCGACCTGCACTATGTGGGTTCGGTGACCGTAGACCAGGATCTGCTCGACGCCGCCGATCTGCTCGAGGGCGAGCAGGTCTGCATCGTCGACATCGACAACGGCGCCCGCCTCGAGACCTACGTGATCGCGGGCGAGCGCGGTTCGGGCGTGATCGGGATCAACGGCGCCGCAGCCCATCTCGTGCACCCCGGTGACCTGGTCATCCTCATCGCCTACGGCCAGATGGACGAGCAGGAACTGCGCGACTACGACCCCAAGGTGGTCTTCGTCGACGACCGCAACCGCCCCGTCGAGCTCGGTTCGGACCCGGCGCACGCGCCCGAGGGTTCCGGCCTGACCTCCCCGCGCTCCCTGTCGTTCGCCTGAGCGCGGCGGGGGGACTGCGATGCTGCTGACAATCGACGTCCGCAACACCGGAATCGAACTCGGCCTGTTCTCCGGCAGCGGCGAGCACGCGAAACTGGCGCGGCACTGGCGAATCCACACCAACCCGCTGCTCACCGCCGACGAGTTCGCCATGCAGGTGCGTGGCCTCGTCGGCGACGAGATCGACCAGGTGGTCGGCGTCTCGGCGCTGTCGACGGTGCCACCGGTGCTGCGCGAGCTGCGCACGATGCTCGCGCGCTACTGGGCGCACGTGCCGCACGTGCTGGTGGAGCCCGGTGTGCGGACCGGTATCCCGCTGCTGGTGGACAACCCGAAGGAAGTCGGCGCCGACCGCATCGTCAACTGCCTTGCCGCGTTCCGCCACTTCGGCGGGCCCGCGATCGTTGTCGATTTCGGCACCGCGATCTGCGTCGACCTGGTTTCGGCCAAGGGCGAGTTCCTCGGCGGCGTGATCGCGCCCGGCGTGGAGATCTCCACCGAGGCGCTGGTCGAACGCAGCGCGCTGCGCCGTGTCGAACTCACCCGCCCGCGCTCGGTGCTGGGCAAGAACAGCATGGAGTGCATGCAGTCCGGCGCCGTGTTCGGTTTCGCGGGCCTGGTCGACGGCCTGATCGACCGGATTCGCGACGAGTTCGACGCGTTCTCCGGCACCGATGTCACCGTCGTCGCCACGGGCGCCGGCGCGCCGCTGATCGTCCCGGAATCGGAGACGATCGATCAGCACGAGCCGCACCTGACGCTGACCGGCCTGCGCCACGTCTACGAACGCAACAAGAAGTGACTGTGGTGCAGGTCATTTTCCCCGTAGCGCGCGTCAACTGCTAAACTCACGCTCGTGTCCTTCCGTGTGAGCACCCAGGAGTGTTGTCGAGGCTGACCTGCCTCGACCGTTCGAGGCTGACGTTTTTCCCTCGACCGATTCACACCTCCTGGAGATTCGCTCATGCGTTCTTCTGTCCTTTCCCTTTCGTCCGCGCGCGACGGCTATTCGGCGACACCCCCGCTCGACCGGGCGGTGGCTTCGGCATTGCCGACCCGATTGCGGCCCGCTGACCTGCTGCGACTCACCGACGAAGGCGCCGAGGACGTCCTCGCGGGCCGCTATGACCACCTGCTGCCCGCCGACGGCGTCTGGCCGGCGGAAGAACGCTGGGCCACCCGGCTGATCGCCGACGACGAGGTCGATGTCTGGCTGATCAGCTGGACGCCAGGAAAATCCACCGAATTGCACGATCACGCCGGTTCCCTCGGCGCCCTCACCGTGCTCAGCGGGGCGCTCTCGGAATTCCGCTGGAATGGCTCGGAGTTACGCAGGCGCACGCTCGCCGCGGGCGATCAGGCCTCGTTCCCGATCGGCTGGGTCCACGACGTGGTGCGCGCGCCCGCCGCCGCCGAATCCGTCGGTCCGCTCGATCCCACGCTGAGCGTGCACGCCTATTCCCCGCCGTTGTCGGCGATGTCCTATTACGAGGTGACCGGTCACGGCACCTTGCGGCGAACCAAAACCGTCCTCACGGACCAGCCCGAAGGTGACCTGTGATGAGTCGTTTGACGATTGATCAGATGCTCGAGAACGCCCGCGCCGACCTACGCAGGCTCTACGTCTACGACCTGCCATCGGCATTGGCCAGGGGCGCGATTCTGGTCGACATCCGCCCGGCGGCGCAGCGCGTTCGTGAGGGTTCACTGCCCGGCGCGCTGGTCATCGAACGCAATGTCCTGGAATGGCGCCTCGATCCGACGTCGTCGGCCCGTTTGTCGCTGGCCGCCGACCACGACGTGGAATGGATCATCTTCTGCTCGGAGGGCTACACCTCGAGTTTGGCCGCCGCCTCGTTGCAGCAGCTCGGTTTGCATCGGGCGACCGACCTGATCGGTGGGTATCAGGCGCTGAAGTCCGCGGGGCTGTTGACCGTTGCGGTCGGAGCGCCGCACTTTGCTCGTGAGGTGAATGCGCTGGCCTCGCTGTAGCAGCGCCTTGGCCGCCGACCGGGCGCCTTGACCGGCATCCCGGCCACCGCTCTTCGGGGTGGCGGGTGGGGGGTGAGTTGGGTTGTCTGCGTGCGGATTCGGAGCCTCCAGTGGCGGAGGATTGTTTCGATGGTGTGACGTGGATTGCATTCGGCCGAGGAATGGCCGGTGCGATGTCCGGTTTCCGTCTAGTCGTCTGTGCCCAGGTCGCTTATACATTTTCGGCGCACGCTACTGTTGTCGGATGTGAGCACCCCTAACCCCGCCGCAACCGGCCGCGCCGTCAGTTCCGCCGTGGACAGTGATGTCCCCGAGCAGATGCGGATTCGCCGGGACAAGCGGGAGCGGCTGCTCGCCGAGGGTGGTGAGGCCTACCCGGTGGTGGTGCCGCGCACCCACACGCTGGCCGAAATCCGGGCCGCCTACCCGGATCTGGAGCCCGACACCCAGACCGGTCTGCAGGCAGGCATCGCGGGCCGCGTCATTTTCGTCCGTAATACCGGCAAGCTGTGTTTCGCCACGCTGCAGGAGGGCGACGGCACCAAGCTGCAGGCGATGATCAGCCTCAACGGCGTCGGCGCCGACGCGCTGGCCGCCTGGAAGTCCGACGTCGACCTCGGCGACTTCGTCTACGTGCACGGCGAGGTCATCTCCTCGCGCACCGGTGAATTGAGCGTTATGGCCGATTCCTGGTCGATGGCGGCCAAGTCGCTGCGGCCGCTGCCGGTGGCGCACAAGGAGATGAACGAGGAGTCGCGCGTCCGGCAGCGCTATGTCGACCTGATCGTGCGCCCCGAGGCCAGGGAAATGGCCCGTACCCGCGTGAACGTGGTCCGCGCGCTGCGCACCGCGCTGGAGCGCCGCGGCTTCCTCGAGGTCGAGACCCCGATGCTGCAGACCATCCACGGCGGCGCCGCCGCGCGCCCCTTCGTGACCCGTTCCAATGCCCTGGACATGGAGTTGTTCCTGCGTATCGCGCCGGAGCTGTTCCTGAAGCGCTGCGTGGTCGGTGGCCTGGAGAAGGTCTTCGAGATCAACCGGAACTTCCGCAACGAAGGCGCCGATTCGACCCATTCGCCCGAGTTCGCGATGCTGGAAACCTACGAGGCTTACGGCACCTACGACGACTCGGCGACGATGACCCGGGAATTGATCCAGGAAGTCGCGCAGGAGGCATTCGGCACCCTGCTGGTGACGCTTGCCGACGGTACGGAATATGATCTGGGCGGCGAGTGGACGACGGTCGAGATGTATCCGTCGCTGTCGGAGTCCATCGGTGTCGAGGTGACGCCGGAAACCAGTGTCGAGGAATTGCTCGCGCTGGCCGATCGGGTCGGTCTGGAAATTCCCGCGGGCAAGGGCTACGGACACGGCAAACTTGTCGAAGAACTATGGGAACATGCGTATGGCGACAAGCTCTACGCACCGACTTTCGTCCGTGACTTCCCGGTCGAGACCTCACCGTTGACCCGTCAGCATCGCAGCAAGTCCGGTGTCACGGAGAAGTGGGACCTGTATGTTCGCGGCTTCGAGTTGGCAACGGGCTATTCGGAGTTGGTCGACCCGGTGATCCAGCGCGAACGGTTCGTCGATCAGGCGAGGCTGGCTGCCGCTGGTGACGACGAGGCCATGGTGCTCGACGAAGACTTCCTCGCCGCGATGGAACACGGCATGCCGCCGACTACCGGAACCGGTATGGGAATCGATCGCTTGTTGATGGCACTCACCGGTTTGGGAATCCGGGAAACGATCCTGTTCCCGATTGTTCGTCCGGCTAGTCGCTGACCAGTCAATTTGCGGGGCGAAGGCCTCGTGTTGGAATTTTCGTAAATCGAGGTATTCTTGCCTCGGGTATTCGGCCTGGAGGCAGGCTTGACGATTTCGAGAGGACGTTCATCTCATGGCAAAGAAGGTCACCGTTAGCCTGATCGACGATGTCGACGGTGAGTCCATCGCGGACGAAACCATCGAGTTCGCTATCGATGGCGTGTCGTACGAGATCGACCTGTCGGAGGCTAACGCGGCGCGCCTGCGCGAAGGCTTGGACGAGTGGGTCGCCAACGCCCGTCGCGTGAGTGGCCGTCGCCGGGTGAAGGCGGCAGGCGCCCCCGCGCCGCAGGGCAAGAGCCGTGTTTCCATGGACCGGGAACAGAGCGCCGCAATTCGTGAATGGGCCCGCCGCAAGGGCCACAAGGTCTCCGCCCGCGGCCGCATCTCGGCCGACATCACCGAGGCGTACAACAAGGAAGTCGGCAAGGCCTGAAGTTTTCGACGGCGGTCCGGGGTTGCTGACGCGCGATCCCGGGCCGCTTTCTCGTTGCCGGTGTTCCCCCAGGTCGGGACACGCGGCGGCTGTCTCCCAGGGAGATAGACTGATGTTCGTGCGCAAGGTTTTTCATGTCGGCAGACGCCGGCCATTCGACCTGATCTGGCGAGTACATGGGTAACTCACCGGGTACGGGCGAACTGGCCACGCCCTCCACCACCGGCCGCCGACGTTTCAGGCCACGCGCACAAGTCTGGCCTGAATCGCGGAGAGGCGGGACAGCGCAGTGACCGGAATGGCGAGTTCGTTTCTTCGGTATACCGATGACACCGGGCGACAGCACGAGCTGCCGCTCGAGCCTACGCAGCAGCGTTTCACTATCGGCCGCAATGTGCAGGCCGACCTCGTCCTAGGCTGGGACGCCGAGGTCTCACGGCTGCACGCCGCGGTCGAGCATCTCGGCGCGCACTGGACCATCGTCGACGACGGCCTCTCCCGCAACGGTACCTTCGTCAACGGCGAGCGGCTGATCGGCAGGCGCAGACTCAGCCCAGGCGACCGTATCCGCGTCGGCACCACGCTGGTCCATTTCTTCGATTTCGGCGGCGTTGTCGACGACGCGACGCATACCGCCTCCGGCTCGATACCCACCATGCGCTCGCTCACCGAGACCCAGCGCGCGGTGCTGATCGCGCTGTGCCGCCCGTACAAGCACGGCACCGGCTTCGCCACACCCGCCTCCAATCAGCAGATCGCCGAGGAATTGTTCCTCTCCATCGACGCGATCAAGACCCATCTGCGCGCCCTGTTCGCGAAGTTCGGGGTGGAGAACCTGCCGCAGAACCAGAAGCGCACCCGGCTGGCCGCGCTGGCCATGCAGAGCGGGATGATCTCCGACCACGACCTGTAGGCGACGCTCGCGCAGGTGCGTGAGCGTCTGAACTATGTCGGCGACACGCGTTACACGGTTGACTGAGTCGTATCACCGGAGCGCAGGGATCGAGCTCCGGAAGACGAGTCAGGAGACATCTCATGTTCGCAGTTCGGATGGCCGCGATGGTTATGGCCGTGCTCAGTACCGGGCTGATCGCCGGCGTGTTCTACGCCTACGCGATCTCGGTGATGCCGGCGCTGGCCCGAACCGAGGATCGCACGTTGATCGATGTCATGCAGAAGATCAACGTGGTGATCATCAACCCGTGGTTCATGCTCGGCTTCCTCGGCACGGTCGGGTTCACCGCGCTGGCGGCGGTGCTGAGCCTGGGTTCCGAGCACCGCACGACGCTGGTCTGGCTCGGAATCGCCGTGGCGCTCAACGTGATCGCCTTCGGTGTCACCGCGGCGCTGAACGTGCCGCTCAACGACGCACTAGCGGCGGCGGGCGACCCGGCGGCCATCATCGACACCGCGGCGGTGCGCGCCGACTACGAGGCGGCCTGGGTGCGCTGGAACATCCTGCGGGCGGTGCTGCACACGGCGGCGTTCCTGGTGCTGTGCGGCGCGCTGTTCGCCGCCGGTGTGCAGCAGGGCAAGTCGAGCGCCGCGGGTGTGGTTGCCGGACAGCAGGTTTCGCAGACCGCGGCGGCGCCCATGGCGGGCGGGTTCGCCGCGGCGCCGTACCGGCGCTGATGGCGATCTGCCAATAGGGCCACGCGATCACTGGAACGTGTTCCATGATGAGTGGAACACGTTCTAGTGAGGAGTCGTTTCATGCGACGTAGTTCGAGATCGTTGCTGGTACTGGCCGCGGCAGCCCTGCTGACCTGGGCGACCGCAGGCGCCGCCGCCGGGTATCCGGTCGACTACAACTTCTTCGCCGGGATCGCACCGGAGCTGGCCAACCCCGGCGGGTCGCTCCCCGGTGCGAACGATCCCGGCTGTGTCCCCTCGGCCGAGCATCCGAACCCGGTGGTGCTGCTGCACGGCACCGGCGGTGGCGCGCAGACGAACTGGGGCGTGTACGCCCCGCTGCTGGCCAACGAGGGCTACTGCGTCTACTCCCTCACCTACGGCGCCTACGGCCTGCCGTGGCCGGTCTCAGCGGTCGGCGGGATGCGGCCCATCGAGCAGAGTGCCGCCGAGGTGTCGGTCTTCGTCGATCGGGTCCTCGCGCGCACCGGCGCCGCGCGGGTCGACTTCGTCGCGCATTCACAGGGCAACATCGTCGGCAACTACTACATCAAGCGTCTCGGCGGCGCGGCCAGGGTCGACAAGTTCGCTGCCATCGCACCGCCGTGGCTGGGCACCAACGCCCTGGGTGCGGGCGACATCGCCGCCTACAGCCGGGCACTCGGCGCGGGTCCCGCCTTCGACGCGGTCGCGACGTCGCTGTGCCAGGCCTGCGGGCAGATGCTCACCGGCGACGAGTTCATGGCTGCGCTCAATGCCGACGGCGTCTACGACCCGCAGGTCAGCTACACCAATATCGTCACCACTCTCGACGAACTGATCGTCCCGCACACCTCGGGCCTGGTCCCCGCGCCCAACGCCACCTCCCATGTGGTCCAGGACGGCTGCGCCCAGGACTACTCCGAGCACATGGCCATCGCCGGCAGCCCGCGCGCCGCAGGTCACGTCCTCAATGCCCTGGATCCGGCCCGTCAGGCCCCTGTTCCGTGCGAGTTTGTGCCGCCGTTCACCGGGTAGTGCCGTCATCGGTTCGACATATTTCGCTGTAGGCAAAACTCGAGCGGAAACGAATGCCGCGACGTGCGCGTTATGAGTGAATGACCATGTTGCCGCCGGTCATCAATAGGGTGGACCGGCGGCGGCGGGACCCCCTGCCAACTAGAGTGGATGGCGGGGGCCGCAACCCCCGGGCTTCATGGCAGGCTGACGGCGACAGTTGTCGGTCCGACGCCCTAGGTTGTACCGAGCACACTGCGGCGTCTGTTGCCAGAATGTCGGAGCAGGAGAGTGAGGGAGCGATGTTCGAGAGGTTCACCGACCGCGCGAGGCGTGTCGTTGTCCTGGCCCAAGAAGAGGCCCGGATGCTCAACCACAACTACATCGGCACCGAGCACATCCTGCTTGGGTTGATCCACGAGGGCGAGGGCGTGGCGGCGAAGTCGCTGGAGTCTCTTGGCATCTCGCTGGAGGGTGTGCGCAGCCAGGTCGAGGAGATCATCGGTCAGGGCCAGCAGGCGCCGTCCGGTCACATCCCCTTCACCCCGCGCGCCAAGAAGGTGCTGGAGCTGAGCCTGCGCGAGGCGCTGCAGCTCGGCCACAACTACATCGGTACCGAGCACATCCTGCTCGGACTCATCCGTGAGGGCGAGGGCGTCGCCGCCCAGGTTCTGGTCAAGCTCGGTGCCGACCTGAACCGCGTCCGTCAGCAGGTCATCCAGCTGCTGTCCGGGTACCAGGGCAAGGAGCCCGTCGAGGGTTCCGGCTCGCGCGGTGAGGCGGGCACTCCGTCCACTTCGCTGGTGCTCGACCAGTTCGGCCGCAACCTCACTCAGGCCGCGCTCGAGGGCAAGCTCGACCCCGTCATCGGCCGCTCGAAGGAAATCGAGCGCGTGATGCAGGTGCTGAGCCGCCGCACCAAGAACAACCCGGTCCTGATCGGTGAGCCCGGTGTCGGTAAGACCGCCGTCGTCGAGGGCCTCGCGCAGGCCATCGTCAACGGCGAGGTCCCCGAGACCCTCAAGGACAAGCAGCTCTACACCCTCGACCTGGGTTCCCTGGTCGCGGGCAGCCGCTACCGCGGTGACTTCGAAGAGCGCCTGAAGAAGGTGCTCAAGGAGATCAACACCCGCGGCGACATCATCCTGTTCATCGACGAGCTGCACACGCTCGTCGGCGCGGGTGCTGCCGAGGGCGCCATCGACGCGGCCTCGATCCTGAAGCCGAAGCTGGCCCGTGGCGAGCTGCAGACCATCGGCGCGACCACCCTCGACGAGTACCGCAAGTACATCGAGAAGGACGCCGCCCTGGAACGCCGCTTCCAGCCGGTGCAGGTCGGCGAGCCGACCGTCGAGCACACCATCAACATCCTCAAGGGTCTGCGCGACCGCTACGAGGCGCACCACCGGGTGTCCATCACCGACGGTGCCCTGGTCGCCGCCGCGACGCTGGCCGATCGCTACATCAACGACCGGTTCCTGCCGGACAAGGCGATCGACCTCATCGACGAGGCGGGCGCGCGCATGCGCATCCGCCGGATGACCGCTCCGCCGGACCTGCGCGAGTTCGACGACAAGATCGCCGACGCCCGCCGCGAGAAGGAAAGCGCGATCGACGCGCAGGACTTCGAGAAGGCCGCGCGCCTGCGGGACAAGGAGAAGCAGCTCGTCGCCAAGCGCGCCGAGCGGGAGAAGCAGTGGCGTTCCGGTGACCTGGACGTCGTGGCCGAGGTCGACGACGAGCAGATCGCGGAGGTGCTGGCCAACTGGACCGGTATCCCCGTCTTCAAGCTCACCGAGGAGGAGACCACCCGTCTGCTCCGCATGGAGGACGAGCTGCACAAGCGGATCATCGGCCAGGAGGATGCCGTCAAGGCCGTCTCCAAGGCGATCCGCCGCACTCGCGCCGGCCTGAAGGATCCGAAGCGTCCGTCCGGCTCGTTCATCTTCGCCGGTCCGTCCGGTGTCGGTAAGACCGAGCTGTCCAAGGCGCTGGCGAACTTCCTGTTCGGTGACGACGACGCGCTCATCCAGATCGACATGGGCGAGTTCCACGACCGCTTCACCGCATCGCGGCTCTTCGGTGCCCCTCCCGGGTACGTGGGCTACGAAGAGGGCGGCCAGCTCACCGAGAAGGTGCGCCGCAAGCCGTTCTCGGTGGTGCTGTTCGACGAGATCGAGAAGGCGCACCAGGAGATCTACAACACCCTCCTGCAGGTGCTCGAGGACGGCCGTCTCACCGACGGTCAGGGTCGTACGGTCGACTTCAAGAACACCGTGCTGATCTTCACCTCGAACCTGGGCACCTCCGACATCTCCAAGGCCGTCGGTCTGGGCTTCACCCAGTCCAACGCCGAGGGTTCGAACTACGAGCGGATGAAGCTCAAGGTCAACGACGAGCTGAAGAAGCACTTCCGCCCCGAGTTCCTCAACCGCATCGACGACGTGATCGTCTTCCACCAGCTCACCAGCGATCAGATCGTGATGATGGTGGACCTGATGATCGGCCGCGTCGCCAAGCAGCTGAAGAACAAGGACATGGCGATCGAGCTGACCGACCAGGCCAAGAGCCTGCTCGCCAAGCGCGGTTTCGACCCGGTCCTCGGTGCGCGTCCGCTGCGTCGCACGATCCAGCGCGAGATCGAGGACCAGCTGTCGGAGAAGATCCTCTTCGGCGAGATCGGCGCGGGCCAGACCATCGTGGTCGACGTCGAGGGCTGGAACGGCGAGGGCCAGGGCGAGGACGCCAAGTTCACCTTCACCGGCAAGGCGAAGCTGACCAAGGCACCCGCGGGCGACGACAAGCCCGAGGT
>NZ_JBHXAY010000061.1:0-42680 GCF_042728775.1 Nocardia sp. NPDC060259 | reverse complement strand
GTTCAGCGCAGGGTGACCTGACGCGAACGCAGGCCGTCGCGCGAACGGCGCTCCTCGCCCGTCATCGGGGCGTCCGAGGCCAGCGCCTCGGCCAGCCGCGCACCGAACTCGCGGGCGGGGGCCTCCCACTCGGTGGGGTGCCGCTCGGGATCGAGGTCGAACACCGGCACCAGCAGGCCGTGCGTACGGAACGAACCGGCGAAGCGCGAGCCCTCGCCCATGTGCAGGCCGCCCGCGGCGTGCACGCGAGCCAGCGCCAGCATCAGCGTGTCCTCGTCCTCGGGACGCACCCAGCGCACATGCGCCTTCTCGCCCGCGTCGACCCACCAGGCCGCGCCGACACCGTCGCCGCCCAGGTTCAGTCGCGCCGACGGCATGATGGCCTGCTTGGCCTGCTCGATCGTCGCCGCCACCTGCGGATCGGGGGTCACGCCCTCGGGCACCCACCAGTCGAAGTCCTGGTGCACGGTGAGCTCGAGGTCGGCGCCGGGATCGATGACGTCGGCCAGGCGCGGACCGCCGTCGACGGACTCGGCCGAGTTCAGCGACTCGCCGGGCTCGGCGGACTGCGTCCACAGGATCGCCGCGGCGATATCGGCCGACGGGTCGGTGCCCTGGTGCTGCATCTGGGTGCCGACGTAGCCGACCGGCTCGTCGCCGGCGCGGACCAGCGCGGCCACCGCACCGGGTAGCACCGTCGCCAGCGTCACCGAGCGCTCGGCGGCGACGCCGGGCACCAGCTTCAAGGTCGCGGTCGCCGACGGCACGAACTCCCGCAGCGCCACCAGATCACATTCGGCAGCAAGCCCCTCGAACGGCCGCGTCGGGGCCGCAGATGCCTGCTCCTGCGCCGCACGCCGCTCGGCGAGACGCTGAGCCCGATTACTGTCGGGCTTCGGACTGTTCCGCTTGCTTTTACCCACGGCGAGAGTTTATGGCCGGGTGGCGATGTCGTTGCGCGCGACCCGGCGGAAAACTCACACGCCGGCGAGCAGTGCCTTGGTGCGGCCGGGGTGATTGGTGGCGACCCAGCTGACGCCGAGGTCGGCGCACAATGTCACGTCGTCGGGATCGTCGACGGTCCAGCAGTAGGTGGCGCGGCCCGCGGCGGCGGCCTTGTCGACGAGTTCGGGATGCTCGCGCAGCGTCTTCACCGAAGGGCCGACCGCGGTCGCGCCGACGGTGGTCGCCGCGCCGCCACCGAGGAAGCGCGAGGATTCGCCGAGCAGCACGGTCGGCAGCAGCGGGGCGGCGCGGCGGATCCGCCAGACCGCGGTCGCGGCGAACGACATCACCACCGCACGGGAGTGGTCGGCCGAGGCGGGCGTTGCGATCCCGAAACGCTGGAGTTCGGCGAGCACCTTGTTCTCCACCAGCGCGCCGTAGCGCACGGGGTGCTTGGTCTCGATGAACAGTTTGGTCGGCCTGCTGCGCCAGTCGAGCACGAGACCGATCAGATCGCTGAGGGCGAGGACACCGGACGGCGCGTCGTCGGTGCCGAAGTTCATGTCGCGTAGTTCGGCCAGGGTCAGTTCGCTGACCAGGCCGGTGGCGTCGGAGGTGCGGTCGACGGTGCGGTCGTGCACGCAGACCAGGTGCCCGTCGCGGGTCAAGCGCACGTCGCATTCGACGCCGTCGGCACCCTGTTCGAGCGCCAGCTCGTAGGCGGCGAGGGTGTGCTCGGGGCGCGCCGCAGACGCACCACGGTGCGCGACAACGAATGGCGCGCGATTGCCCTGGCTCACTTGGCCACAACCTCCTCCTGCGTATTCTCGCCTGTTTCGGCGGGATGCGCGCGTTCAACCTCATCCTGCCCGGTCGCAGGTACACCGGGCTGGACGGGGGCGATGACGACCTCGGCGGGATCGGCGGCCATCACCCAGCGGTGTGCCGCGCGCGGCGCGCCACGCAGGTCGCGGCCTTCGAGCTGACGGACCGTCCACAGCGTGAGCACCGCGAAACCGGCCGCGCACAGATCGCTGAACGCGGTGAACGAGACACCGTCGGCCTCGGCCTGCAGGGTCGACGCGTCACGCCACAGCGTCGCGCCGACGAGGATCAGGCCGCTGAGCACCCAGGCCGCCCACCAGATCCGCACGGCCCGCAGGGCTCGCGGATCGGCTGCGGGCCCGAGCAGCTCGGTGAGGAAGACGCCCGGCCAGATCAGGTTCACACCGGGCACCAGGCAGCCGAGGATCAGCGACCACCGGCGCCGCGGATCGCGCCTGCCCTGCGCGGCGAACCGCGCGCGACGCGCTTCGATCAGCCACGCGACCAGCGCGAGCGCCGCGGCGAGGGCACACAGCGGCGCGATGGCGCCGAACACCCACACCGACATGTCCGAGATCCACAGCAGCCAGCTGGGGATGAGGGTGGTCCGGTTGCGCAGCAGGATCAGGTACCTGCCGTATTCGGCGAAGGCCGCGACCAGGAACGCCAGCGCGGTGACGACAAGCAGCAGATCGCGGTTGGCCGCGATGCCACGCAACGGCCGCTCCGGCGCGCGACCTGGCGCGGGCGGCGGATCGAGCAGGCCCCAGCGCGGAATCTCGGTGTAGCGCGGGGTCGGGCCGAGCGGTGCGGACGTGGTCGACGCCCCGGCCTTGCGGATGCGGTGATCCGGCCTGCGCGCGACCCAGCGGTAGTTGCGCTGGGAGGCGGGCGCGTCGACCTTGCCCGGCGAAAGCAGCACGCCACGGCAGCGGGGGCACCAGTGCATCGGCGCGCCCTGCACGGCCCACCGCGCGCCACAGCGTGCACATGGTTGCACCACCGAACTCACCCGCGCACCCCGTTCCGGACTAGTAGATCTTGGCTTCGTGCTCGCCGTCGGCGACCACCGGGCGGCCCGTCTGCTGCCAGGCCACCATTCCCCCCGCGACGTTCACTGCCTCGTACCCGACGTGGGCCAGGTACTTGACGACCTCGATCGAGCGCCCGCCCTGCCTGCACACGACGTACACCTCGGCGTCGATGTCGATCTCGTCGATCCTGGCGGGCACGTCGACCATCGGGATGTGGATCGCGCCCGGCGCGTGGCCGAGCTCCCACTCGTCGGGTTCGCGCACGTCGAGCAGCTGGGCGCCTGCCACCGGCTCGGCGTTGTCGAACGCGGCGGGTACCGCACCCACCGGCACCGTGGGGACATCGGAGCTCGTCACGCCTCGATCCTGCCATGTCGGAAGCGACGGGGGGCGAGGCTGTGCGCGGTCTGTGGATGGATGGGGGTTATCCACAGAATCCACAACTTGATCCACAGGTCTCAGCTATCGGTCAGCACACAATCGTGAGGCGTGGGCTATCAACCGACGTGGAGCCGGGGAAGCCAGTCGGCGAAACGGCCGATCCGGGACTCCCCTCCATGTCATCCCGGAGCGGCCGCTCGCCGCTGACGTCGGGATTCCGCGGTTGCATCGGTCCCGACATCTACTTGGACGCGAGCCGGGCCGTTTCGGTTCCATAAAAACGACATCACTAGAGAAAATCCTAAATCCTGGGATCTGGGCGGCCAGATCGGTAGCCTGAGCGCATGAACGTGAGCAGGGGGCTACTCGACAGTTTCGACATCAACGGCCTGAATACCGCTTTGTCCGAATCAACCTGTCTCGGAGTAGAGGTGGACGCCACGGCGGGGCGGCTGCAACTCGCTCTCGAGGTGCTGACGCTACCCGCCGAAGGACCAGCGCCGACCGAGGCGAAAGTCCTGCTCACCTTCACCGGAGTCACCCGGGTCGCCGCTTCCCTGCGCATCCAGCGCTGGGACGACATCGAGGCCAGGGTTCTCCCGCTGACCCTCGACCAACTCGACGAAGCCATCGAGAGTTTCGGCGGCGGTGGGCTGCACGGCTGGGAATTCATCGATCTCGACGACAGCGGCTGGACACTGTGGAGCGAGCTGCTCAGCTTCGACACGGTGCTCGACCAGCGCATCGCCGCGCACGTCATCGAGTTCTCCCAGGAAGAGGGCATCGATCCGCGGGAACTCGATGTCCGCGTCTGGTTCGACAAGATCACCGTCACCGACTTCGGTGGCAAGGAAATCCCCATCGCGGAGTTCATCGATGGCGGTCGCCGCTGGTGGGCCGCACACGATTCCGGCGACACCAGGGCTTCCAAGGCCGACGTCGCCCCTCCGCTGTAATCCGGGCCGATTCGGCACCACCCGCCCCGTCCCGGGAATGAGGGACCACACGCCTGCGGTTGCAGCGAGCGGGTGTACGAATGATGGTTGGTGTGCTCGACCGAATGGGCGCACACAGCCCGACACACGGAAAGGGACATCGTGGCCGTCTACACACTGCCCGAACTCGATTGGGACTTCAGCGCGCTGGAGCCGCACATCTCCGGACAGATCAACGAGATCCACTTCACCAAGCACCACGCCGCCTACGTCGCCGGCGCCAACGCGGCACTGGAGAAGCTGGAAGCCGCCCGTGAGGCCGGCGACCACGCCGCCATCTTCCTGAACGAGAAGAACCTGGCGTTCCACCTGGGTGGCCACACCAACCACTCCATCTGGTGGAAGAACCTCTCGCCCAACGGTGGCGACAAGCCGGTCGGTGACCTGGCCGCCGCGCTCGACGACCAGTTCGGTTCGTTCGACAAGTTCCGCGCGCAGTTCACCGCTGCCGCGAACGGCCTGCAGGGCTCCGGCTGGGCCGTCCTGGGTTACGACACCCTCGGCCAGAAGCTGCTGACCTTCCAGCTGTACGACCAGCAGGCCAATGTGCCGATCGGCATCATCCCGCTGCTGCAGGTCGACATGTGGGAGCACGCCTTCTACCTGCAGTACAAGAACGTCAAGGCCGACTACGTGACCGCGTTCTGGAACGTCGTCAACTGGGCCGACGTGCAGGAGCGCTTCGCCCGCGCCGTGACCCAGGGCAAGGGCCTCATCTTCGGCTGAGTGCCTGAGCCAGACGCAAGGCCCCTCGACGCTGTCGGGGGGCCTTCGCTGTTCCAGCAGGGTCTTTTGGGCGGATTGACCGGATTCCTGGCACTCAGTGGTACTTGTGTGCCAGATGGGTTCGGGGCTATTCCTGTTGTATACGGGCATCGCCGCCCCGGATATCGGGAGGCCATCATGACGACGCACGGTCCGATCGGGATCACGCCGTTTCAGGCGCGCGGTCATCTGCAGGGATTCGTGGTGTCGGGCCGGTGGCCGGATACCACCAAGGAGTGGGCGCAGGTGCTTGTCCTCGCGGTCCGGGTGGCCTCGATGCCCGGCCTGCTGGTGACCTCGACCGTGTTCGGCGTGCGCGAGGAGCTGCCCGACGATCCGGAGCCGGGCACCGTCGGCCTGGTGCTGGCGGAGGGGCCGGTGCTGGGCGAGGCGGCGGTCGAGCCGGGCCGGTTCGCCGATCACGTACCGGCCGCCCTGCTGATGCTGCATCCGCCGTCGGAGACCCGGCCGTCGCTGCCCGAATGCGTGGGCGCGGCCTCGGGCTGCGTGCTGCTGCCCGGCGTGCCGCATCTGGGTCTCGAGCATCGCGCGGCGTGGGCCGAGGCCGAGCTCGACGGGACCGTCACCTCGTTGGTGAGCCGGGTCGGGATGGATCTGATCAGCGATCCCGACACCGCCGTCCTGGCAATGTTGCTGGCGGCCTGAGACTTTCGCAGACCAGGCCTGGCGAATACCCGGCAACGGACGTCCGGCGCCCGTAAATCAGGGAAACCGAACTATCGCGGCCGCATCGCCAAACTTATTGCGCCCATTGCGATTTCGATTACACGGAGTTGGCATACCGGTAGCAATCGGGCTAGGGTGGACAGCAGCGAAGGGGAGTAGCCCGCAATCGCCCAGTCGACATACTGATCGGCGCCACATTCGGCGCGGTCCGGCTGCGCGAACCGGTCACCACCGGTGGGCGAGACCTTCGGCCACAAACCGATCCGTTGACCGGTGTGGCTGGAGGCGCACCCGTTTCTTCAGCCGCAGGCCGGAGTATCCACCTGGGAGCTGACTTTCATGATCGCCACGATCCTGCTGAGCTTCGGCGTGCTGTTCCTCGCCGAGCTGGGCGACAAATCGCAGCTGATGGCGCTGACGTTCTCGCTGCGCTATCGCTGGTGGGTGGTGCTGGCCGGAATCAGCGTCGCCAGCGTGGCCGTCAACCTCATCGCCGCCGGTGTCGGCCATTTCCTCGGTACCGCGCTGCCCGCGAACGCCATCGCCGTCGTCACCGCGCTCACGCTGCTGGTCGTCGGCCTGTGGACGCTGCGCGACGCGCTCGGCTCCGCCGATGAGGCCGAGGACGCGCCGCCGCCGAGCACCCGCAACGCCTTCCTCGTCGTGATCTCCGCCTTCATGCTCGCCGAACTCGGCGACCGCACCATGTTCGCCGCGGCCGCGCTGGCCTCGAAGAACGGCTGGCTCGCCGTCTGGATCGGTTCGACCGCCGGCATGGTCGCCGCCGGTGGCCTGGCGATCCTGGTCGGCAAGCTCGCGGGTAAGCACCTGCCCGAACGCGGCATCGCCTTCGCCTCCGGCCTGCTCTTCCTGTTCTTCGCCACGAAGACGGTGCTCGACGCGTTCGTCTCCGGCCTCGGCGGCTGGGGTTCGACCGGCCTGGCGCTGCTCGTCCCGGTCGCGGTCGGGCTCGGTATCGGCGCGTGGCGGTTCTACCGGCCGCGCGGGGACATGGCCGTGCCGGATCAGCCGGCGAACGCGGTGCCGTAGACCGGACCAGAACGGCGGGCCAGGTCGATCAGCGGTTCCTTCAGCGCGCGCAGGCCGTCCAGATCGTCGCCGGCGATCTTGCCGGTGACCATGGCGCCGATCGCGGCGGCCAGGGTCGCGCAGGCGAACTGCTGCTCGGCGGTCTGGGCGCCGAGCATCGCCGCCACCACCGCGACGAACCGGCTCTGCAATTCCATCCGCGCCTCGATCGCCGACGGCCCGACCGCGTACACCTCAACCAGGAACAACCGGGCCGAGGCAGGGTCGTCGACCATGTGGTCGAAGTAGGCGGTGAGGATGCGATCCATCCTGGTGAACGCGTCGGCATCGGCGGTTTCGGCGATCACGCCCTGTAGCCGCTCGGCCAGCAGGGCCGAGACCCGGTCGAAGGCGGCGGCGAAGCAGTCCTCCTTGGAGCGGAACAGCTCGTAGAACGTCTCGCGCGACACCCCGGCCCGTTTGAGCACGGCGGCCACCGGCGTTCCGACATAGCCGCCCTCGGTCATCGCCTCCCCCATCGCGACGAGGATGCGTTCCCGCTGGGAGGCCACCACTTCTTCGCGCGAGAGATGATGCCGTCCGCGCGGGAGCTGGCGCAGGGTGGATGCCGAATCGCTCATCGTCGAACTCCGTGCTCGAGGTCAGGCTTGCCGTTCCATTCTGCGTGGTCGGGCAGGCTGGGTGGTGGTGAAGGGGACGTCCTCGGTGCGCGCGATCTCGATCGCACGGGCGACCCGCTTGCCGAGCAACCGCTGCACCAGCAGCTGCGCCAAGGGTCGCACCGGCAGGACGAGCGAGACCCACCAGGGTGAGACGACGGACCTGCGCCTGCGCGCGATCGCCCGTTCCAGCGCGTCGACGGCGGGACCGATCGGAGACACGCCGGTCAGGCTGGTCTCGCCGAGGCCGGTGTGCGCGGCGGCCGTGCCGAAGCCGCGGCTGGTCATGTCCGTGTCGATCTCGGCGAAGTAGCTGATGCCGACGCGGGCGCCGGTCTGGCGCAGCTCACAGCGCAGGGTGCCTGCCAGCGACTCGACGGCCGCCGCCGACGCGCTGTACGCGCCTGCCAGTGGCAACTGCACGGCCGTGGAGATCGACGACATCATCAGGACATACCCACCGGGGCGGGCGAGATGCGGCCCGGCGGCCTGCACGGCGTAGGCGACGCCGAGCACGTTCACGGCGAGGGTCTCCTCCAGCACCGAGGGATCGCCGCCGATCATCGCCATCTGCTTGGCGATGCCCGCGTTGGCGACGAGCACGTCCAGGCCGCCGAGTTCGGCGACCAGCGCCTCGACCACCCGGTCGACCTGGGCGCGGTCGGCGACGTCGCAGTAGCGCCAGGGCGCGTCACCGCATTCGGCGGCCACCTCGGCCAGCAGTTCCGGCTCCAGGCCGAGCAGGGCGACGTGAGCGCCCCGCGCGGCCAGCCTCCTGGCCAATGCGGCGCCCATCCCGCGAGCGGCCCCGGTGATCAGGACCTTGCGTCCGGCCACCGACGGACCGGAGAACGATCTCATGAAGGCACGTTACCACCGGAAAACATGGGTGTTCGCTGGTATTTTCGCAGCGCATCCGAACGCGGCGGTAGGGGTGATGTGCGCCTCACCGGAACCCGCTAGGGTGCAATTGACGAAGTGCCAACTGGCTGTCACGAACGAGAGGACCATCGTGGAGATTTCGGGTTCCGCCGCCATCGTCACCGGAGGCGCATCCGGCCTCGGTGCCGCCACCGCCAAGCGTCTCGCCGACGCGGGCGCCACCGTCTTCGGCCTTGACGTCCCGGCGTCCATCGAGCGCGCAGGCGACAACGTCCCGGCCGGGGTCACCCTGATCGCGGCCGATGTGACCAGCAACGACGAGGTCGCGGCCGCCATCGCCCAGATCACCGAGGGCCCGGCGCCGCTGCGCATCGTGGTCAACTGCGCCGGTGTCGGCTGGGCGGGTCGCATCCTGTCCAAGAACGGCCCGCACGACCTGGAGCTGTTCCGCACCGTCATCACCGTGAACCTGCTCGGCACGTTCAACGTGATGCGCCTGGCCGCCGACGCCATCGCCAAGACCGAGCCGGTCGACGAGTACGGCCAGCGCGGCGTCGTCATCAACACCGCGTCCGTCGCCGCCTTCGAGGGCCAGATCGGCCAGATCGCCTACTCGGCGTCCAAGGGCGGCGTGCACGGCATGACCGTTCCGGCCGCGCGCGACCTGGCGCAGTTCGGCATCCGCGTGAACACCATCGCCCCCGGCATCATCGACACCCCGATGCTGGCCGGCGTCACCGAGGAGTACCGCAAGGGCCTCGAGGCCGGTGTGCCCTTCCCGTCGCGCCTGGGCCGCCCGGACGAGTACGCCCAGCTGGTCGAGTACATCGCCGGCCACGACTACCTCAACGGCGAGACCATCCGCATGGACGGCGCCCTGCGCATGGCGCCGCGGTAAGACGCACGCACCGGTCGACGGCGCCCTGTTCCCCGCGTGGACAGGGCGCCGTCGCCGTGTCAGGACGCGGGTACCGCGCCGACGCCGAAGAGGGCGGTGGTGTGCAGTGGGGTGTTCGGGCGGTAGGTGACGGTGAGGCGTTCGACGGCCGCGTCGGTGCGGCGCTGCCATTCCTCCTCGCCCACTTCGTGTCTGAGCACGGTCAGCGGGGCGCTGCTGCGGGTCATGGTGTCCCACAGGGCTTCCGCGCTCGGGAAACACACTTCGACCGTGTGGCTGCGGATTGTCACCTCGTCGAACCCCGCGGCGCGCATCTCGGCTTCGAAGACAGCGGGGTTTTCCAGGCTGCGCGCATCCGGCTGTGGCAGTGCGGCGTTCGGGTCGCCCGCCGTCAGGGCGCCGAAGAGCGCGCGCATGAGCGAGGAGTCGACGGCGGGCGCCCAGGAGGTGACCACGGCCGTGGCGCCCGGGCGCAGTACGCGCCGGAGTTCGGCGAAGCCTTTCGGGCGGTCGGCGAAGAACATGAGGCCGAACAGGGAAAAACCGGCGTCGAATCGCGCGTCTTCGTAGGGCAGGTCCTGGCCATCGCCCACCTGCGCGGTAATCGTGGTGTGCCCGGCGAGTTCGGCTGCTGCCGTGAGGTGTTTGATCATCGGCGCCGAGAGGTCGATGGCGTGTACTCGCGCACCCTGTTCGGCGGCCGCGAGGCCGAGCAGGCCGGTGCCCGCGGCGACGTCGACGATCTCGGAATCCTTTTCGAGACCGACGTATTCGAGGGCGTGCGCCGCGAATGGGCCGAGAACCGTCGCCCCCGCTTCGGCGTAGCCCTCGGCCACCAGATCCCACGGTTGTGCCGTGACCGGCGTCCCCTCCGACATACGCGGTCGTTCCTCTCACCCAGTCGTCGATATCGTGACCAGACTACGGAATTCGTGCCGAGTGGGGTCAGAGCGTCCGTTCGAAGGTGATCAGCGCGCGGCCGGGGCCGTTGTAGTCGGCGACCGGGCCCGCGACGGTGAAGCCCAGGCTGCGGTGGAAATCGATCGAGGTGAAATTGGCCGGGGAGGTGATCGCGGTGACCACTTTTCGGCCGTCGGCCCTGACTATCTCGAAGAACTCGTCGTAGAGGGTGCGGCCGAGCCCGACCTTGCGCGCGTCGGGGCGGACGGCGACGAAGTGGATGTAGGCGGCGTCGGCATCCGAGGGTGAGCCGAAACCCACCAGGAAGCCGGAGATTCCGTCCTCGTCGGTCGCGATCAGGCTGGTGCGGTGGAAATGGTCGAGGAACAGCCGGGGCAGGTTGTGCACGACTGTCCTGCCCCACCAATAGTCGACCACGGCGATCAGATCGTCGTAGTCGTCGGGACGTGCCCGCCGGATCTCGTGCCCATCCATATCTCTATGGTGACCGCAACCCGCCTCGTCGGCACGGGAAATGCCGGTGAACAGAAACTGCCCGCTGCCGAAATCGACAACGGGCAGTTCTGTGGACGACCGGGTAGTGGCCCGGGATCAGACCGTGCGGGTCAGCCGCTCGGTCAGCAGCTGGGCGAAGCGGGCCGGGTCCTTCAGTTCGCCGCCCTCGGCGAGAACCGCGGTGCCGTAGAGCAGTTCGGCGGTCTCGGCGAGCTCGGGCACCTTGCCCTCGTCGGCATCGGGCTTGCGGGCGTCGTAGGCGTCGCGCAGGCCGGTGACCAGCGGGTGGGTCGGGTTGAGCTCGAGGATGCGCTTGGATTCCGGCAGCGCCTGGCCCGAGGCGCGGTACATGCGCTCGAGCATCGGGGTGAAGTCGAAGACGTCACCGACCAGGCAGGCCGGGGAGGTGGTGAGCCGGTTGGTGAGGCGCACCTCCTTGGCGACCTCGTCGAGGGTCTTGCCGAGCCAGGTGAGCAGGTCTGCGAAGTCCTTGTCCTGCTGCTCGCGCAGCGCCTCGGTCTCCTTCTTCTCGTCCTCGGTCTCCAGGTCGACCTCGCCCTTGGCGATGGACTGGAACTTCTTGCCGTCGAACTCCGGCACCGAGCCGACCCACATCTCGTCGACCGGATCGGTGAGCACCAGCACCTCGCGGCCCTTGGCCTTGAACGCCTCCAGGTGCGGCGAGTTCTCCACCTGCGCACGGCTTTCGCCGGTCATGTAGTAGATCGCGTCCTGACCGTCCCGCATCCGCTCGACGTACTGCGCGAGCGTGGTGAGCTCGGAGTCCGAGGCGGTGGAGGCGAAAGACGAGACGGTGAGCAGGGTTTCGCGGTTGTCGGTGTCGGAGAGCAGGCCCTCCTTGAGAACCCGGCCGAACTGCGCCCAGAAGGTCTGGTACCTGGTCTGATCCTCGGCGCCCTGCATGTCCTTGACGGTGGACAGCACCTTCTTGACCAGACGCTTGCGGATCATCTGGATCTGGCGGTCCTGCTGCAGGATCTCGCGGGAGACATTGAGCGAGAGGTCCTGGGCGTCCACCACACCCTTGACGAAGCGCAGGTACTCCGGCATCAGCTCTTCGCAGTTGTCCATGATGAACACCCGGCGCACGTAGAGCTGCACGCCGCGCTTGTGCTCACGGGTGAACAGGTCGAACGGCGCGATCGACGGGATGAACAGCAGCGCCTGGTACTCGAAGGTGCCCTCGGCCTTCATCGGGATGATCTCGAGCGGCTCGTCCCAGGCGTGGCTGACGTGGTGGTAGAACTCCTTGTACTCCTCGTCGGAGACCTCGCTGCGCGGGCGCGTCCACAGCGCCTTCTGCGAGTTGAGGGTCTGGTCCTCGACGACGGTCTTCTCGACCTTGTCCTCGCCCTCCCCCTCCATCACGGTGCGCTCGACCTGCATACGGATCGGCCAGGCGATGAAGTCGGAGTACTTGCGGACGATCTCGCGCAGCTTCCATTCCTGCGTGTAATCGAAGAGGTGATCGTCCTCGTCGGCGGGCTTGAGCTCGAGGGTCACCGCGGTGCCCTGCGGCGCGTCGGCGACGGTGTCGATCGTGTAGCTGGAGCTGCCCGCCGCGGCCTCCCAGCGGGTGCCCTCGGTCTCGCCCGCCTTGCGGGTGGTGAGGACGACGCGGTCGGCGACCATGAAGGTGGAGTAGAAACCGATGCCGAACTGGCCGATCAGCTCCTCGGCGGCGGCATCGGACTTGACCTCGATCAGCTTGCGGCGCAGTTCGGCGGTACCGGACTTGGCGAGGGTGCCGATCAGGTCGATCACCTCGGCGCGGGACATGCCGATGCCGTTGTCGCGGACGGTCAGGACGCGCTTGTCCCCGTCGACCTCCAGCTCGATGTGCAGGTCGGAGGTGTCGGCGACCAGATCCTTGTCCTGGAACGAGGCCAGCTTCAGCTTGTCCAGTGCGTCGGAAGCGTTCGAGATCAGCTCCCGCAGGAACGTGTCTTTGTTGGAGTAGACCGAGTGGATCATCAGCTCCAGGAGCTGGTGTGTTTCGGCCTGGAACTCGAGAGTTTCGACGTGCTGAGTCACAGCACGATCGTATTACTGTGCACGCTGCGGTGCTCCCGAGGACCCTACGTGGTTACGCTCCGCTACCGCCTCCGAGCCCGCCGGTCGCACCGCGCCCGAAGTCGGACAGCGAGGGAACCTCGTCGACGGCCCGGTGCGTCATCCACTCGCGCAGCACCTGGGTGGCCCGGACGTCGTCCTCGTTGTATTCGAACAGGCGGGTGCGCTGGGACAGGTCCGGGTCGGCGTCGTAGCCGACGGCGCGGCGGTACCAGCCCATCGATGCCTCGCCGCCCGCTTCCGGGTCGCGCCAGCCGAAGCCGGCGACCGGGGCGATCTTCTTGAGGCCCTTGCCGTTCGGGCAGATGAACTGATCGGTGACGGCCTGGAACATGTCGACCCATTCGGATGAGTCGACGAAGGCGCGGACCTGCTCGGTGGTCGGCACGCCGGGCTTGCCCGCGAAGCGGCGGGCCGACTCGTAGAGCCACTTGTCCTCGGCGGTGCGTGAATAGCAGTAGGCCGCGAAGGTCTTGCCCGCGGCGTGCGCGTCGGCCCGCATCCGCATCAGCCAGGTCCAGAACTCGCCGAAGGAGCGGCCCTCGTCCTCGGTGGGCAGCGGGTCCCAGGTGACGAACGGGCGGTAGACGCCGTCGAGCAGGGTGCCCCACAGGTAGGCGCCGTCCTCCTGGTAGCTCTCCAGGTCGACGTCGACCTCGACGTCGGCGCGGCGCACGCTCACCGTGTCGAAGCGGCGCACCAGCGGGGCGCCCGCGATCCAGGCGCGGGCGGTGACCACCGTCTCGGAGAACGGGCCGTGCTGCCAGTCGTCGGGTTCGTCGCCTTCCCAGGCCGCCAGCTCGTCGACCGTCTGCACGCCGTGCACGCGCAGCACCTCGGCCCGCGAACCCGGCGCGACCAGGCTGACGTCACGCATCAGCGCCAGCTGACCCTCACAACTGGGATTACCGTCGGCCCCGCGCACCCACCACGGGCACTGCCTGCACTCGGGCACCTTCGACGGCTGGGTCGGCAGCTCGCCGCGCACCACCGCGATGCGGTCGCCGTAGCGCTGGTCGTAGTCGGCGAGGACATTGGTCAGGTCGTGCACGAGGATGCGGTCGAAGGCCAGGCCGATCGCGCCGCCGACCAGGGCGGGGCTGGCCATACCGTGGCGCTGCAGCATCCGGTACAGATGCGCCAGACGCTGCTGGTCGCGCGGCTGCGGGCGCAGCTTCACGTGCTTGTCGCGGCGGGGCTGCCAGCGGAACAGGTCCGAGGTCAGCGGGTGGAAATCGGCCGGATCGGGACGGCGCGGGTCGGTGACCTTGTGGTTGACCACGATGATCGGGATGTAGCCGCCGCGGTCGTCGTCACGCAGCAGGAACTCGGCGCCGCCGCGACGGCCGGTGTCGGGCTCCTGGGGCAGCAGGCCGCCCCAGATCCGCGATGCGCCCGCCTCCATCGCGGCCATGGTCGCCGCCGCCTTCTCCCCCGCGCGCAGCGCCGGGTCGATCACCACCCAGTCGGCGGGGGCCGCGGCGACGAGTTCGTCGCGCACCCTGGTGCGATGCGCGGTCGCGGCCTCCCTGCGCTGCTGTACCCCGGGATCTTCCCTGACCTCGGCGATGACCCCGGGATGCTCGGCGTCCAGGTGCAGGCGATGCCTGCAGCCGATCAGCGAGCGCGCGTCCAGGAAAGCGATCCGTGAAACGGTGGAATCGGCACCTCGATCGAGCGCAGCGGAAGCGGGGACCGGGCGAAGCACCGGCCCACCGTCGAAGTCGTCCTCGGCTGCACGCACGCAAGCAGTATGGTCCCTCCCCCCGACACAATGCCCAATCGCTACCCTGATCCCACTACGCTACGAAGTACGGCAGGCCGCTACTCCGGCACTGCCTCATGACTTGGCGAGCATGACGGAGGGCCTGATCTCATGGGGTTGTTCAGCAAGCGCAAGCGGCGCCCGAGCCGACGCGCTGAGGCGAAGGCACTCAAGCACAAAGCCGCGGTGGAGGCGAAGCTCGGCGCCAAGAACGAGCGCAAGGCGGCCAAGGCGAGCGAGCGCACCACCCGTCGCGCGGTGAAAGCACAGGCCAAGACCGAGGCCAAGGTGGCCAAGGCGCAGATCGCGACCCTGCACGCCGAGGAGAAGGCCGCCGAGAAGCTGGCGGCGAAGGCCGACCGCGAACTGTTCAGCGCGAGCCAGATCCGCAAGTACATCGGCGTCGCCCGCGTGCTGGTCCCGGTGCTCACGCCGCTGGCCTACCGCGGCGCGACCTACGTACGCGGCCAGCTCGACGCCCGCAAGGCACAGCAGCTCGGCATCGGCCTCGACCAGCTCGGCGAGTTCAGCGGCCACGGCGCCCGCCTGCAGGCCCGCATCACCAACACCGAGACCGCGCTGAACAAGGTCGCGGCCGACGCTCCCGGCGACGCCGACACCAAGAAGTTCGTCGACGCGGCCAGGTCCCGGCTGACCGACCTGACCGTCGCGGTGAACACCGCCGAGCAGATGCCCGCCGCGCGCCGCAAGGCCGTGCACGCCTCCATCTCTTCGGAGCTGTCCGTGCTCGAGACCGACGCGCTCGCCCGCCTGGGCGTGCGCTGAACCGTGCCGTGACCACGCCGCAGCTCACCGCCCGCCTACGCGGTGGTGGCTGCGGCGTACTCGTCGGTGCGCTGGCGGTCGCCGCGCACGGACTCGGCGGTGGTGGGGTGCCGCGGTCCGCGGAAATCGCTCTGCTGCTGGTGGTTTCGCTGGCGGCTGGGGCCTTCGCCACTGGCCACAGCACCGAACGTGCTGCGGCGCGACCGGGTTTCCGGTCCGGCCGCCAGGTAGTGCCCGGCGCGGAATACGCCCGCCGTGGATACTCCGATCGCACTGTGGCGCAACCTGGTTCGTTGCTGCGCCAAATCCCGGCGCCAACGGACCCACAGCGTGGGCGGGTTACTCGTGCCGTACGAACCTTCGCGGCCGTCCCGGCGGTGCGCGCGGCATCGGCGCTGATCGGCGGCCAGTGGGCAGGACATTTCGCCCTCACCGGCACGCTGGATCATCACGGCCGCGCCTTCGATCTGCTGCATCTGCCCAGCGCCCCGATGATCACCGCGCACTTCGTCGCGGCCTTCGTGTGTGCCGCACTGATTCTCGTAGCCGAGCGGCTCTATCTCGTTGCGTCGAGCGTGATTCGGGCGGTGCTCACCGCGCCCTCGCTCCCGATCCAGCAGCGCGCTGTCCGCTGGTCCGCCGCCGTCTCCACGGCCCGTGGCGACCGTCCGGAGGGTGTGCGCCGCCCGCGCGCACCGCCGCTGTTCGCCTGATTCCAGACGACTCAGAACTCTTCGGACAGAAGGCAATTCCATGCAGAACTTCATCACCCGCGGTACCGGCACCGCCGCACTCGCGGCCGGGCTGGTGCTCGCCGCCTGCGGTTCGGCGGCCGCGCACGTGACCGTCGACGCTCCCGGCGCCGCGCAGGGCAAGTACACCGTCGCCACGTTCAAGGTGCCGACCGAATCCGAGACCGCGTCGACCACCGGGCTGCGCGTCACCGTGCCGAACCTGAAAAGCGTGCGCACCGAACCGATGCCGGGCTGGACCGCGAAGGTCGAGCGCAACGACAAGGGCGAGACGGTCGCCGTCGCCTGGACCGCCGACCCGGGCAACGCGGGCGTCGGGCCGGGCCAGTTCCAGCGCTTCGTGCTCTCGCTCGGACCGCTGCCCGCCGAGGACACGGTGAACTTCCCCGCCCAGCAGACCTACAGCGACGGCAAGGTCGTCGCCTGGGATCAGCCGAGCACCGGCGGCGCCGAACCCGAACACCCGGCCCCCTCGCTCACCCTGAGCGCCAAGGGCGGCGCCGAGGGCGGCGACCACCAGGTCGCTTCCGCCGAAACCGCCGAGGCGGGCACCGATTCGGTGGCCCGCTGGCTGGGCGGCATCGGGCTCGCGCTCGGCCTGTTCGCGGCCGCGCTCGGCCTCGGCCTCGTCTTCCGTTCGCGGCGGTCGTGATGCGCGTCGATCACTGCAGGCAGGCGAACACGATCATCAACTCCGCAGGGCCCGCGCTGCCCTCGGACGCGCCGCACGGCGATGCTCCGGGCGATCGACTGGTCGCCGACATCAACAGGTCATCGCGTCGGCGCATGGCGCGCCGGGTGCTCGCCGTCCTGATCGCCGGACTGCTCGCCGTGTTCGCGGCGGCCGGTGTCGCGAGCGCGCACTCCGGTGCCGTGAGCAGCGTGCCCGAGGACGGGTCGACCATCGAGGTCGGGCCGGCGCGCGCCAGCATCACCTTCAACGAGGAACTGCAGCAGAACTTTCCGTCGCTGACCGTGGTCGGCCCGGACGGCAGGCTGTGGTCGAAGAGCAAGGCGCTCGTCGAAGGCCGCACCGTCAGTGTGGAATTGGGCGAACTCGGTCCGGTCGGTGAGTACACCCTCGCGTTCCGGGTGACCTCCGCGGACGGCCATCCCGTCAGCGGGACACGGCATTTCACGCTGAGCAAGGCCGGCACCGGGACGCCGGGCCCGCGTCCTGGTGAGGACAAGGCCGACGGCGGCGGCGACTCCGGCGGGGTGCCCGTGTGGGTGTTCATCGCCGGTGGCGTCGTGCTGTTCGGCGGCGGCCTCGCGGTGGCGCTGCTCGGCGGCCGCACCGGCCGCAAGAAGTAGCCATCCATGACGACCGGTCGCCGGGTACCCGGTACGACGCTGCGGCAGTGGCGGGTCCTGGTGCCGGTCGTGGTGGCCGCCCTGGCCGGGGTGGCGCTGGCGTGGGCGTTGCGCAGCGGGGGTGGTTTCCCGGGAGCGGCGTGCGCGCGCGTCGTCGCCGACGGTGCGGGCGCGGCGGTCTTCGGGCTGGCGGCACTCCCCCGGCTCAACGAGCGGCTGCACGTCGCCTGGCGGCCGCTGGCCGCGCTGGCGGGCGCCTGGTTCGCCGCCGAGTTCACCGTGCTGGTGTGTGAGGCGGCCGAGATCGTCGGCGTGCCGGTGACCGAGCTCGGCGCGGACGAGTTCGCCACGTTCCTCGGCAAGCTCAGCGGCGGCCAGATCGGCATCGCGATCCTGTTCTGCACCGGCGCGATCGCCTGCTACGCGGCGCTGGCCTTCCGCAGGCCCGACGCGGCGTCGGCCGATCTGGTGCTGGTGTTCGCCGCCGTCGCGCTGGCCCTGCGCCCGATCACCGGGCACATGTCCCAGCAGATGCTCGGTTCGGTGCTCGCCGCGGCGCACGCGCTGGCCGCCGCGTGCTGGTTCGGGCTGCTGCTCGCGATGGCGCTGGTCCTGCGCACCAGGGGCGACTGGGCGGCGACGCTGCCGCGCTATTCGGCGCTGGCCGCGCCGCTGGTGCTCGTGATCGCGGTGACCGGCCTGATCGACGGGCTGGTCCGGATCGGCGGCATCGAGCCGCTGTGGACGAGCGGATACGGGCGGATCTTGCTGGCGAAGTTCACCATCCTGTGCGCGCTGACCGGCCTGGGCTGGTGGTGGCGGCGCAGCTGGGTGCACCGGGCGGGCGAGCATCGGGTCACCGCCGACGTCTCGCTGCGCAATGCCGCGATCGAGGTGACGGTGATGAGCGTGGCGCTCGGCTTGGCGGCGACGCTGGCCGTCACCGCGTAGCCAGATCGGTCACAGCGTAGTCGGATCGGTCGCCGGGGCCCATTAAAGTGGCCGATATGACCGAAGTGAGGATTGTCGAAGACTGCGCCGCATCCGCCGACACGGCGTTCGAGTACGTCAACGACTACCGCAATCTGCCGCATTTCCTGTACGGCATCGAATCCTTCGTCCCGGTCACCGACCAGACCGACGGGCTCGGCGCGACTTTCGACGGCCACATGAAGCTCGGCCCCGCGGCGCTCAAGTCCAGGGTCGAGGTCGTGAAGTGGGAGAAGGGGCGCGTGATCGGCATCAAGTCGATCAAGGGATTCGAGATCATCTCGACGTTCCACTTCTATCCCAAGGGCGAGGCGCTGTGCACCGTCGACGCGACCATCGAGTACTTCGTGCCCGGCGGCATCGCGGGCAAGATGCTAGGTAAGACGATCGAGCCGTTCGTGAAGATCGCGGTGAAGCACACCACAGACAGCCTGGTCAGGGAGATCGCCAAGGCGCACGCCCAGGGCGCCTGACAGAATGCAGGCCATGACCGAATCAGCGAATGTTGTGGCCACCGCCGATCTGGCCGATGAGATCGGCCCCGAGATCCGCAGCTGCGACACCCAGTTCATCCAGTTCGGTGGCCGGGCCGCGTTCGCCGGACGGATCACCACGATCCGTTGCTTCCAGGACAACCTGCTGGTCAAGCAGACCCTGAGCGAGCCGGGCGAGGGCAAGGTCCTCGTCGTCGACGGCGGCGCGAGCGTGCACACCGCCCTGGTCGGCGACATCATCGCAGGCCGTGGCGTCGACAACGGCTGGGCGGGCGTGGTCGTCAACGGCGCGGTGCGCGACTCGGCGATCCTGAGCACCCTCGACATCGGGGTGAAGGCGCTGGGCACCAACCCGCGCAAGAGCACTCAGACCGGCAGCGGCGAGAAGGACGTCACCATCGAATTCGGCGGCGTCACCTTCGTGCCCGGCGAGATGCTCTACAGCGACCACGACGGTGTCGTAGTCCGCGCCGAGGACTGAGGCACGCCTCGCGGGTGTTCGGGCTAGTTCCCGGACACCCGCACCTTGTGCCCGGCCAGCACGACGACATCACCGATCTGTAGCTGCCTGCCGCGGCGCAGCTCCACCTCGTCGTTGACCCGGACCAGGCCCTGGGCGATCACCGTCTTGGCCTCGGAACCCGAATCGATCAGGTTGGCCAGTTTCAAGAATTGCCCGAGCTTGATGACATCGTCATCGATCGGCACATCGACTGGTTCCGACATGGGCAAATTATTACCCGTCCAGGAAATTCGGGTCGCCACCGGCCCCGTCGCGGCCGCGGTGACGAACACGCCGCAGCGACCGCGACACCGATCCGGCCCGGATGGACGCACACTGGATTGGTGACCCTCACGCAGGCCGAGCAGAACCCCACCGTCGAGGCCCCGCCGGACCGCGCCGCCGTCCCGCATCGCGGGCGGGGCAGATTGGCCGAGGTACCGCACATCACCGGGCTGGTCCTCGGCGTCTTCGCGGTCCTGTGCTTTCTGTGGAGTCTCTCGCCCGCGCTGCGCCATCTGACGCAGGCGCCACGGCACTACGTCGACACCTACTACTTCGACGCACCGGACACCAGCCTCGTGTGGGCACTGGTCGTCGGTCTGCTTGCCGGGGCGCTCGCCGCGCGCAAACGTGTCGCGTGGTGGCTGCTCATCGTGTACCTGCTGCTCTTCGCGGTGACCAACATCCTGGATTTCGTCTCCGCGGACGACATCGACGCGCTGGTCGCCTTCGTGGTGCACGTCGTCGTGCTCGGGATCCTGGTCGCGGCGCGGTTGGAGTTCTACACGCGGGTGCGGCCGGGTGCGCTGTGGAAGGCGCTCGGCGTGCTGGTCGGGGGCCTGGCACTGGGCTGCCTGCTCGGCTGGGGGCTGGTCGAGCTCGCGCCCGGCTCGCTGCCCGCCGGTGCGCAGCGGCCGCTGTGGGCGGTCTACCGGGTCACCGCGGCGGTGCTGGTCGACAACGAGCACTTCGACGGGCACCCGCCTTCGTGGGTGAACTTCCTGCTCGGCCTGTTCGGCGCGATCGCGCTGCTGGCCGCGGTGGCGGTGCTGTTGCGCTCCCAGCGCGCCGACAACGCGATGACCGGCCTGGACGAGTCGGCGATCCGCGGGCTGCTCGCCGCGAGCGATGTCGAGGACTCGCTCGGCTACTTCGCCACCCGCCGGGACAAGGCCGTCGTGTTCGCGCCGAACGGCAAGGCGGCCATCACCTATCGCGTCGAGCTGGGCGTCTGCCTGGCCAGCGGCGATCCGATCGGGCCCAAACAGGCGTGGCCGCAGGCGATCAAGGCGTGGCTCGAGCAGGCCGACCGGTTCGGCTGGGCACCCGCGGCGATGGGCGCGAGCGAGCTCGGCGCGACCGCGTACCGCAATGCCGGGCTCTCGGCGCTGCGCCTCGGCGACGAGGCGATCCTCGACACCCGCACGTTCTCACTGGCCGGACCGGAGATGAAGCAGGTGCGCCAGGCCGCGAACCGGCTGCGCAAAAACGGTTTCGGCGTGCGCGTGCGCAGGCACCGCGACATCCCCGCCGCCGAGTTCGCCGATGTCGTCGCCCGCGCCGACGCCTGGCGCGACACCGAGACCGAACGCGGCTTCTCGATGGCGCTCGGCCGCCTCGGCGACCCGCTCGACGGCGACTGCCTGCTGGTGGAGGCCGTCGATCACGACGAGCGGGTGCACGCCATGCTGTCGTTCGTCCCGTGGGGCCGCAGCGGCGTCTCGCTGGAACTGATGCGCCGCGACCCACAGAGCCCCAACGGCGTGATGGAGCTGATGATCTCGCAGCTCGCGCTGAACTCCGATCAGTACGGCATCACCAAGATCTCGCTGAACTTCGCGGTGTTCCGTTCGGTGTTCGAGGAGGGCGGCCGGATCGGCGCCGGCCCGATCCTGCGGGCGTGGCGCGGTGTGCTGCTGTTCTTCTCGCGCTGGTGGCAGCTCGAGGCGCTGTACCGGTCGAACGTGAAGTACCACCCGCGCTGGGTGCCGCGGTTCTTCCTGTACGAGGAGCGCAGGCAGCTGCCGCGGGTGGCGACGGCCAGCGGCCTCGCCGAGGGCTTCCTGCCGCGCCTCGGCAAGGAACCCGACGCGACCGTGCACACCGGCACCCACCCGGCCGTGCCCGCGGGCATCACGGGTCTGCACGCCGACGGCAGCCCGCCCGAGGCGCCGGAAGGCGAAGAGGCCGAGCAGGGTCCGCGCAGGCCGGAGCAGGTCCGGGTGCGCATGGACAAACTGAACCGGCTTACCGCCGCCGGCGTCGACTCCTACCCCGTCGCCTATCCGCCGACGCACACCATCGCCGCGGCCAGGGAATGCCCAAGGGGAACGACGGTCCGGATCGCGGGCAGGATCCTGCGCATCCGCGACTTCGGCGGCGTGATCTTCGCCGTCGTCCGTGATTGGACGGGCGAGATCCAGCTCGTCGTCGACCGCGAACGGGTCGGCGCCGATCGCAGCGCCGAATTCACCGAGTCCTTCGATCTGGGCGATCTCATCGAGGTCAGCGGCCAGCTCGGGACCAGCCGCAGCGGTGAGCTGTCACTGCTCGCCCAGGACTGGCGGATGAACGGCAAGTGCCTGCACCCGCTGCCCGACAAGTGGCGCGGGCTCGCCGATTCCGAGGCCAAGGTCAGGCAGCGCTACGTCGACATGGCGATCAACCCGGAGACCCGCGAGGTGATGGGCAAGCGCAGCGCGGTCCTGCATTCGCTGCGCGACTCGCTGTTCACCTGGGGCTTCCTCGAAGTCGAGACGCCGATCCTGCAGCAGGTGCACGGCGGCGCCAACGCGACACCGTTCCGCACCCACATCAACGCCTACGACCTGGACCTGTACCTGCGCATCGCCCCCGAGCTCTACCTCAAGCGGCTGTGCGTCGGCGGCATGGAGAAGGTGTTCGAGCTCGGCCGGACCTTCCGCAACGAGGGCGTCGACTTCAGTCACAATCCCGAGTTCACGATCCTGGAAGCCTATGAGGCACACAGTGATTACCTGCGGATGATGCACCTGTGCCGCAGGCTGATCCAGGACGCGGCGGTGGCGGCCAACGGCGCAGAGGTGGCGCTGCGCCCGAACGACGACGGCGGTTTCGACGCGGTCGACATCTCCGGCGAATGGCGGGTCAAGACGGTGCACGGCGCGGTCTCGGAGGCGATCGGCACCGAGATCACCCCGCGCACCGAGCTGTCGCGCCTGCGCGAGCTGTGCGACGAGGCCGGCATCGCCTACCAGCACGGCTGGGACGAGGGCGCGGTGGTGCTGGAGATGTACGAGCACCTGGTGGAGTCGCAGACCACCGACCCGACGTTCTACCTCGACTTCCCCACCTCGGTCTCGCCGCTGACCCGCTCGCACCGCAGCATCGACGGCGTCACCGAGCGCTGGGATCTCGTGGCCTGGGGCGTCGAACTCGGCACCGCCTACAGCGAACTCACCGACCCGGTCGAACAGCGGCGCAGGCTCACCGAGCAGTCGATGCTCGCCGCGGGCGGTGACCCGGAGGCGATGGAACTCGACGAGGACTTCCTGCAGGCGCTCGAGCACGCGATGCCGCCCACCGGTGGTCTCGGCATGGGCGTCGACCGGGTGGTCATGTTGATCACCGGGCGCAGCATCCGCGAGACGCTGCCCTTCCCGTTGGTGAAACCACGCTGAAAGCGGGTATACGGACCGTGGTGTAAACGAAATCCGGCGCCGCCGCGATCAACCACTGCTCCGCGTCTTCGCGAGGCTTTCTTACCGAAAGTCGCACCGACAGCGCTAGTCTCGGAGTTCCGGCACCGGGAGGATGTCGGGCCAACAACACATCGGGATGGGATTACATGTATCTGGACCTGCTGACCACGGCCGCTCTAGTCGATCCGCACATGCTCACGAGCAGCTTCGACACCTTGGCGAGCTCGGACGCTGTCAACACCGCCGCGGACCTCTTGGCGAAGAAAAAGAAGAAGAGCAACACCGGCCTGATCATCGGCGGCATCTGCTGCCTGATCATCGTGGTACTCATCGTCGGTGGCATCTTCCTGCTCAAGAACAAGAAGAAGGACGGCGGTCAGCCGCCTGCCCAGCCGCCGTACGGCGGTCCGCAGGGTGGTCAGCCGCCGTACGGTCAGCCGCCCTACGGCCAGCCCTGATCTGAGCTGAGGGACTCGCGGCGGTGCCCTCGCCTCGATGACGAGGTATCCCGCGAGTCCTCGGGGCCGATACGGCAGAGTGTGTGAGCGTGCAGCTCATTCTCGTGCGTCATGCCCAGCCGGAACGCGTCGTCGGGGCCACCACCGCGGCCGACCCCGGTCTCACCGGCATCGGCCTCCAGCAGGCCGAGCGTGTTCCCGCGGCCCTGGCCGCCCACGAGATCGCCCGGATCGTCAGCAGCCCGCAGCGGCGGGCCCGCGACACCGCGGCCCCCACCGCGGCGGCGCGCGAACTCCCCGTCGAGGTGATCGACGATCTGGCCGAGTACGACCGCGACCTGCCCGCCTACATCCCCATCGAAGACGCCAAGACCGACTTCGCCGACGCCTACAACCGGATCAAGGCCGGGTATCTCCCCGAGCAGATCGACGGCCCCGCCTTCACCGCCCGCGTCCTCACCGCGATCGACGCCCTGGTCGCCGCGGCGGCACCGACGGACACCGTCGTCGCCTTCGCCCACGGCGGCGTCGTGAATGTGCTACTGGCCGACATCCTCGGCCTGTCCCGGCCGCTCACCTTCCCGATCGACTACTGCTCGGTCACGCGGATCCTCTACTCCCGCACCGGCACCCGCACCGCGGCCACGATCAACGAGAACGGCCACATCTGGGATCTCCTCCCACGCAACCTCGCCCGCACCACCCCGTGACGCGACAGGGCCCGGTGTCGGTCGACGACACCGGGCCCCGCTACGCGCTGACTCAGGCCTGCTGAGCGATCCAGTTGTGCATCCAGGTGATGGCGGTCTGGCCGCCGCCGACGGAGTAGCTGCCGTACAGCGTGTGCGCCTGCGAACGGTAGAACCGCTCCAGGTCCTTGGCCCGCTGCTGGTTCGCCGTGTCCGAGAGCTGCGCCTGCAGTGTCGGGACGCCACCGTGCGCCATCAGGTCGTTCATGATGGCGCCCGCCTCGATCTGGTAGCGCCACAGGTTCGCCGGGTTGGCGTCCGAGCTCTGCGCAAGGAAGCCGGCGAAACGGGTGACGAAGTCGTCGGTGGCGGTGGCGCAGTACAGGTCGTCGACCGCGCAGATGGTCCGCACCCGGTCACTGATCCAGCCGAAACCACCGGGACGGGCACCGCCCGCACCCGCGCCCTGGGCGATCGGGCCGACCTGCACGTCGGTGGGCGAGCGCCGCGGATCGGAGATCAGGCCGACGGCCTTGACCTTGCCCGGCGCGATCTTGCTGACGCCGGTTCCGATCTCGGCGGCGAGGTCGCCCGCCGCGTCGGCGCCCTGGCTGTAGCCGACCAGCGCGATATCGGTGTCGCCGCACGCGGCGAGCTTGGCGGTGATCAGTCCGCGGGCCGTGTCGACGGCCTGCTTCTTGGACTGGCCGTAGACATCGCCTTCCCACGGGAACGCGGTGGCGGCGTAGGTGACGTAGTCGACGTCGGTGTTGCGAGGTAGGCCCTTGGTGACACCGGCGAGCATGCCGGGGCCAGGGGCCTTGTCGTGGCCGGTTTCCCAGGTACCCGGGATCGCCACGACGTACAAACTCGGGCAGCCCGGCGCCGCCGCGGCGCTCGTGCTGCCTGCCATGATGCCGGTGGTCATCGCCGCGGCAGCACCCAGCGCCGCGACAACTTTCTTCAACTGCATACCGCTCCAGTCCACGTTGCTCGATGCAGAGCAAACCCCGTCAAGTTGCTGTCAAGATGGGTGAACTCGGCAGATGGGCCGTCGCGTGCAACGACCTGACGCTCCTCACCCAGACCTCGCCGCGAATCACAATAGAGGCACACGCGCGCTGATGCCACACAACTTGGCGAGCGTGTCTGTTTTCCGACAGTCCGCCGACGATCTCATGACGCGGCACCGATTAATCCCGCGTGGCAGTCTCGTCTACACAGACAACCGAGAACGAGAGAAAAGAGAGAATCATGGGCAAGATCGTTGTGGCAGAGTTTATTTCGGCCGACGGCATCATCGAGAACCCGGCCTGGACCGCGCCGTACTGGAACGATCGGATCGGCGATTTCAAGAATCCCGAGATCTTCGACGCCGACGCGCTGCTGCTCGGCCGCACCACCTACGAGGGCTTCGCGGCGGCCTGGCCCGAGCACCCCGAGGTCGGCGAGTACAAGGACCGGATCAACGCCATGCCCAAGTACGTGGCCACCACGACGGCGACCGAGCTGGAATGGAACGCTACCCGCATCGAGGGCGACCTCGCGGAGGCGATCGGAAAGCTGCGCGCCGAGCAGGATCTGGTGGTCTTCGGCAGCGGCACCCTGGTCGACTTCCTGCGCGCCAACAACCTCGTCGACGAGTACCGCCTCGTCGTCTACCCCGTGCACCTCGGCAAGGGGCTGCGCCTGTTCAACGATGTCGACACCAAGGCGACGCTCGAACTGACCAGCTCGGCGACGCTCGACAACGGTGTGCAGCTCAACGTCCTCACCGTCACCGCCAACGAACTGGCGTGACGGGCGCGGTGGGATGTCGGCGGCCACACGAGTCGCCGACATATCCACGGCAGTGTGATCTCACACCTCCAGGTCTTCTTCGATGCCCTTGAGCCGGTGGCGGGCCAGGGCCAGATTGGACCTGCCCCGGTCGAGGGCCAGGTAGAGGAACAGGCCCTTGGACTTGCGCCCGGTCATCGGCCGGATGACGTGATACTGGCTGCCCAGGGTGATGAGGACGTCCTCGATGTCCTCGTTGATGCCGAGCTGCTCGATGGTGCGCATCTTCGCGCGCACCACCTCGGTGTTGCCCGCCGCGGCGACCTGCAGGTCCAATGCCTTGCTGCTGCTCAGCATGCCGAGCGCCATGCCGCTGCTGTAGTCGACGACCGCGGCGCCGATCGCGCCGTCTATCACCATCATGTCTTTCAGAGCCAGATCCATATTCGACATCTCGTGCCTTTCATTCGGATTCTTGTTGGGTGTGCGCCGCCGCCAGATGTTCGGCGATGGCGCGAGCCACCGGCCGCGACTCCAGATGGAGCCGGCCGACGTTCACTTCCGGGCCGGCGAGCACGGTCAGCGAGGTGTAGCCGGCGGCGTAGATCACCACCTGCCCCTCGGTGCCGAGCACGACGACCTCGTTGAACCCGCCGCCGTGGGCGGTGGTCGCCAGCCGATACGACAGCGACAGCTGCGCGGCCGCCATCGCGGCCATGCTCGCGGGTTCGATATGCGGGGGTAGGTCGTGTTCGATGAGCAGCCCGTCGCTGGACGCCACCACCGAGCCGGTGAGGCGGGGCACCCGCTCCCGCAACGACTTCAGTTCGGCCAGCACGACCGTGTTGCGTTCGGGCACGGGCATCGCCACCTTCGTCAACTTTCCCCTCCATTCACCGAGCAGCTTCTTCCGCACGGTCACGCAAGCTCCTCCAACGCCGCCCTGAGCCGGATGAGTAGTTCGCGGTCCACCTGCTGCCAGCGCTCGGGCTCGTAGGGTGCTGTGCCGGGGTGGTTTCCGCGGCGCCGGGCGGACGCGGTCGCTTCCTCGTCGACCGCGTGCCGACCGGATCTTTCGTTCGCGCCCTGCGCCAAGTGCGGGGAACGAACGGTCCCCGCGGCGAGGGCGGACGGGATCCGCCTCGGTAACGCGGGCACGCCTGTTGTCTGCGCCGCCGGTGCCGGGCGCCGGTGTCGCGCGGTGTCGTCGGCCGGGTGCGGCGCCAGGGCGAGGTGACGGCCTGCCTGCCGGGTCTGCGGCGCTTCGACCGCGAGGTCGGGGGTCCGGAGCAGATCGGCTGTGGCGAGGTCGGGTTCCTGGGGCAGATCCGCTGCGGTGCGGTCGGGTTCCTGGATCAGGCCCGCCTTGGTGAGATCGCGGACCGCGACCAGGCAGCCGTACGTGGTGCGGCCAAGGTCGCGGGCGATCTCGGCGATGCTGCGGCGTTCGTCGGCGGCGGCGAGGACCTCGGCCTGGCCGCCGGTGAGGACCACGCGATTGCGGCGCACCCGGCGTGCGGGCACCACCGGTACCGCGGCGACCAGGTCGGCGGGCCACGGTCCCTGGCCGTTGCGGCGGGCGCATTCGTGGACCAGTGCGCGAGGTGCGATGCGGCAGACCGGGGCGAGCCAGTGTTCGGGCGCCGGCCGGAATTCCGGCTCGGCCGACGACGCGAGCAGGAAGTACGCGGCGTCGAAAACCGACAGCAGCGCAAGGGTTTCCAGTCGAGGCTTCCGCAGCAACCGGCCGGGATCGCCGGCGCCGGCCCTGCGCCAGTCCTCGGCCGTCGCCACGCCCGCCTCGACGACGAGCCGGTCCAGACCGATGGTGCGACGGCAGCCCGCCGAGGCGATCGCGCCGCGCGCCAGATGGAATTCCCCGTCCCCGGCCCGCAGCACCCCGGTCGAGCCCTGTTCCTCGAGCCTGTGCAGTTCCTCGGCGAGTGCCACGCTCATCGCTGCCCGCCCGTCAGTTCCTCGAGCGCGGCCCGCAGCTGATACCGCGCCATCCCGAGATTGCCGGTGTCACCGTCGAAGACGACGTGCACGAACAGCCTGCCTTCGAAATCACCGTCGACCAGGCGCAACAGGTGGAATCCGCCGTTGCGGCAGATGACGATCTCGGTGATGTCGTCGTCTTCGCGCCCGGTAGCCAGCGCCGAACAGCTCAGCGCCGCGCGCACGACATCCGTCGTGCCAGCGGCATCCTCGTGTTCGTCGACGATGTCGTGCACTCCAGCGGCGGCAATCGCCAACCCGCTGGCCCCATCCACCAGTGTCACGCTGCACGCACCGGGAATATCCATGATGCGTTTCAGGCAGCCGTCGAGAGAATTCACACGCCCCGGCCTGTCATCGAGAGGGTTATCGAAACGAGACGTTATACCCACCCGCAAATCCCCGCATCTCGAACGCCGGAAAATTGCTGTGCCCCACCATGTTTGCTGAGGGTTGCTGGAAAACCGCTCGGTATCAATACTTTTGGGTAACTTGAGCCGGATTCGCTGTCGACTCGAGAAACCCCGTGCTCAACCGCCTTTTATCACCCGGCGACCATCTCGCGAACATAACGAACGGGACGTGAACGAGCCGCGAACCTGAACTCGGTCCGCCCGAACACCCGCCCGGCGTGTCGCTCAGCCCGCCGCGCGGCGGTACCAGGATTCGGCTTCGCGGTGGGCGCCTTGGGAATCGAGGAGGGCGGCGAGGTTGGACATGGCTCGGGGGTGGCCGAGGTCGGCGGCGCGGCGGAAGCAGCGGCGGGCTTCGGTGAGGGCGCCGCGGCGGCGCAGGAGCATGCCCAGGTTGTTGATGGCGTCGATATCGCCGTTGTCGGCGGCGTCGCGGTACCAGGCTTCGGCGTCGTCGAGGCGGTGCTGGTCCTCGAAGAGGCGCGCGAGGTTGTACATCGCGTCGACGTTGCCCGCGAAAGCCGCGTGGTGGTACCAGGCTTCGGCGTCGCGGCGCTCGCCGCACTGGTAGAGCAGGGTCGCCAGGTTGTACATGGCGTTGGCGTTGCCACCGGCAGCCGCACGGCGGTACCAGGATTCGGCCTCGTCGACCTCGCCGAGCTTGTCGAGCAGGACCGCGAGGTTGTTCATCGCGCGGGTGTGCCCGGCGGCGGCCGCCCGGCGGAACCAATGCTCGGCGGCGTCGAAATCGCTGTGGTCGTAGTAGATGTTGGCGAGATTGTGCATGGCGGTACCGTCACCGCGCTCCGCGGCGCGATGCAGGCTCGCCATCGTTCCCGGCGGTAACGGCACAGCTCCCCCTCGGATCATCACCGGTTACACATCGATAACGGAAAGTCTATGTGCTGCACCGTAGATCAGCCACGTCGTTTGCTTCCACACCGAAAATCTTTGGCGTGTAGCACGTTCAGCCCCCTACTCGGCAACCCCCTGGGAACAAAAAAGCGCCCGTGGACCGAAGTCCACGGGCGCCTTGGGTATTCGCGTGTCAGCGCTGGGCGACAGCGGTCGGCGGGATCGGCGCGGGCAGCGCGGTCTCGCCTTCCAGGAACTTGTCGACCGCCGAGGCCGCGGCACGGCCTTCGGCGATGGCCCACACGATCAGCGACTGGCCACGGCCCATGTCGCCCGCGACGAAGACGCCGGGGATGTTGGTGGCCCAGTTCTTGTCGCGCTGGACGTTGCCGCGGCCGTCGTAGCCGACGCCGAGGTCGGTCAGCAGGCCCGGCTTCTGCGGGCCGACGAAGCCCATGGCCAGCAGCACCAGGTCGGCTTCGAGGGTGAAGTCGGTGCCCTCGACCTTCTCGAAACGGCCGTTGGACATCTTGACCTCGTGGGCATCGAGACCGGTGACCTTGCCGTCCTTGCCGACGAAACGCTCGGTGTTCACGGAGAACACGCGCTCGCCGCCCTCCTCGTGCGCCGAGGAGACCCGGTACATGAGGGGGTAGGTCGGCCACGGGGTGGAGCCGGCGCGCTCCTCCGGCGGACGCGGCATGATCTCGAACTGGTGGACGCTCTCGGCGCCGTGGCGGTGCGAGGTGCCGAGGCAGTCGGCGCCGGTGTCGCCACCACCGATGATGACGACCTTCTTGCCCTTCGCGTGGATGGGCGGCAGGCCGTTCTCGTCGGTGATGTCGTCGCCGAGCTGGACGCGGTTGGCCAGCGGCAGGAACTCCATCGCCTGGTGGATGCCGTCGAGCTCGCGGCCGGGGATCGGCAGGTCGCGGGCGATGGTGGCGCCACCGGCCAGCACGATCGCGTCGAAACGCTCACGCAGCTGCTCGGCGGTGATGTCGACACCGACGTTCACGCCCGCCTTGAAGATGGTGCCTTCGGCCTCCATCTGTGCCAGGCGGCGGTCGATGATGGACTTCTCCATCTTGAATTCCGGGATGCCGTAGCGCATCAGGCCGCCGATGCGGTCGTCACGCTCGAACACGGTCACGGTGTGACCGGCGCGAGTGAGCTGCTGGGCGGCGGCCAGACCGGCCGGGCCCGAGCCGACGACGGCGATCTTCTTGCCGGTCAGGCGGGTCGGGTAGACCGGGGTGACCCAGCCCTCGTCGAAGGCGTTCTCGATGAGCTCGACCTCGACCTGCTTGATGGTGACCGGCTGCTGGTTGATGCCGAGCACGCACGACGCCTCACACGGAGCCGGGCACAGGCGGCCGGTGAACTCCGGGAAGTTGTTGGTGGCGTGCAGGCGATCGATGCCCTCGCGCCACGCGCCCTTGTACACCAGGTCGTTCCACTCGGGAATCAGGTTCCCCAGCGGACAGCCGTTGTGACAGAAGGGGATACCGCAGTCCATGCAGCGGCTGGCCTGCTTCTGCAGGGTGTCGTGCGAGAACTTGTCCTCGTAGACCTCTTTCCAGTCGAGCAGTCGCAGCTCGACCGGTCGGCGGGTGGGCAGTTCCCGTGAGGTGTGCTTCAAAAATCCCTGTGGGTCAGCCACGAGCCGCCTCCATGATCGCTTCGTCCACGTCCTTGCCGCTCTTCTCAGCTTCGGAGATGGCGAGCAAAACCTTCTTGTATTCGCGGGGCATGACCTTCACGAAGTGGTTCACCTGCTGGGACCAATCGCTCAGGATGCGTTCGGCGACAGCCGAACCCGTTTCGTCGCGGTGCACGGTGATGATGTCGCGCAGCCAGGTGAAGTCGTCACCGGAGAGCTGCTCGATCGCCTCGGCCTGATCCGGGCTGACGCGCGCTCCGAGCGTGCCCTCCGGGTCGTAGACGAACGCGACACCACCGGACATACCGGCGCCGAGGTTGCGGCCGGTGCCACCGAGGATGACCACCCGGCCACCGGTCATGTACTCGAGCGCGTGGTCGCCCACACCCTCGACGACCGCGGTGGCGCCGGAGTTACGCACGGCGAACCGCTCGCCGGCGACACCGTTGATCAGGATCCGGCCGCTGGTGGCGCCGAACATGATCACGTTGCCCGCGATGATGTTGTCCTCGGCGACGAAGCTCTCCGGCGCGTTGAGCGCGGGGCGGACCACGATGTGGCCACCCGAGAGACCCTTGCCGACATAGTCGTTGGCGTCACCCTGCACGCGCAGCGTGATACCGGCCGGGACGAACGCGCCGAAGCTGTTGCCCGCCGAACCGTTGAAGGTGATGTCGATGGTGTTGTCGGGCAGGCCCGCGCCACCGTAGAGCTTGGTCACCTCGTGGCCGAGCATGGTGCCGACCGTGCGGTTCACGTTGGTGATCTTGGTTTCGATCTTGACCGCCTGGCCACGCTCGAGCGCGTCGGCGCTCTGCGCGATCAGCTCGTTGTCCAGCGCCTTGTCCAGGCCGTGGTCCTGGGTGCCGGTGCAGCGGGTGTCCTGGTTCATGAACGCCGTCTCCGGCATGTCCAGAATCGGCGACAGGTCCAGCTTGGCGGCCTTGAAGTGCGCCTTGGCCGCGGCGGTGTCGAGCAGGTCGACCCGGCCGACGGCCTCGTCGAGCGAGCGGAAGCCCAGCTCGGCGAGCAGCTCGCGCACCTCCTCGGCGACGAACAGCATGAAGTTCTCGACGAACTCCGGCTTGCCGGTGAAACGCTCACGCAGCACCGGGTTCTGGGTGGCGATACCCACCGGGCAGGTGTCGAGGTGGCACACGCGCATCATGATGCAGCCCGAGACAACCAGCGGAGCGGTCGCGAAACCGAACTCCTCGGCGCCGAGCAGGGCGGCGATCATGACGTCGCGGCCGGTCTTCATCTGGCCGTCGACCTGGACGACGATGCGGTCGCGCAGGCCGTTGAGCAGCAGGGTCTGCTGGGTCTCGGCCAGGCCGAGCTCCCAGGGACCACCCGCGTGCTTGAGCGAGGTCAGCGGCGAGGCGCCGGTGCCGCCGTCGTGGCCCGAGATGAGCACGACGTCGGCGTGCGCCTTGGACACACCGGTGGCGACGGTGCCGACACCCGGCTCCGCGACAAGTTTCACGTGAATCCGCGCCTGCGGGTTCGCGTTCTTCAGATCGTGGATCAGCTGCGCCAGGTCCTCGATCGAGTAGATGTCGTGGTGCGGCGGCGGCGAGATCAGACCGACGCCCGGCGTGGAGTGCCGCACCTCGGCGACCCACGGGTACACCTTGTGCGCGGGCAGCTGGCCGCCCTCGCCCGGCTTGGCGCCCTGGGCCATCTTGATCTGGATGTCGGTGGCGTTGGTCAGGTAGTGCGCGGTGACACCGAAGCGACCCGAGGCGACCTGCTTGATCGCCGATCGGCGCCAGTCGCCGTTCTCCTCGACCTCGAAGCGGGCCGGGCTCTCGCCGCCCTCACCCGAGTTCGAGCGGGCGCCGAGGCGGTTCATCGCGATCGCGAGGGTCTCGTGCGCCTCGGCCGAGATGGAGCCGTAGCTCATCGCGCCGGTGGAGAAGCGCTTGACGATCTCGCTCGCGGACTCGACCTCGTCGATGGAGATCGGCGCGCGCTGACCGGTCTTGAACTTGAAAAGGCCACGCAGCGCGGCAAGCCGCTCGGACTGGTCGTCGACCAGCTTGGTGTACTCCTTGAAGATCGAGTACTGACCCGAGCGGGTCGCGTGCTGCAGCTTGAACACCGTGTCCGGGTTGAACAGGTGGTACTCGCCCTCGCGACGCCACTGGTACTCGCCGCCGACCTCGAGCTCGCGGTGCGCGCGCTCGTTGCGGTTCTCCAGGAACGCGACGCGGTGGCGGGTGGCGACCTCGGCGGCGATCTCGTCGAGACCGATGCCGTCCAGGTGCGAACGCAGACCGGTGAAGTACTCGTCGACCAGGTCCTGCGCCAGGCCGATGACCTGGAACAGCTGGGCGCCGTTGTAGGAGGCGAGGGTGGAGATGCCCATCTTCGACATCACCTTGAGCACGCCGTTGCTGGCCGCGGTGCAGTAGTTCGCGACGGCCTTGCGGAAGTCGGCGGCCAGGTCACCGGTGGAACCGGGGATCTGCAGCGAACCGCGCTCGAGCATGTCCTCGATCGACTCGAAGGCCATGTACGGGTTGATCGCGGCCGCGCCGAAGCCGACCAGCATCGCCATGTGGTGCACCTCGCGGGCGTCACCGGCCTCGACGACAAGGCCGACCATGGTGCGGGTGCGCTCGCGCACCAGGTGGTGGTGCACCGAGGAGGTGAGCAGCAGCGACGGGATCGGCGCCAGCTTCTCGTTGGACTCGCGGTCGGACAGCACGATGATGCGCGCGCCGCCGTCGATGGCCGCCGACACCTGGGTGTTGATGGCCGCGAGCGCCTTGCGGATGCCCTCGCCGCCCTCGGCGACCGGGTACAGACCGCGCACGACCACCGAGCGCAGCTCGGGGTGGCTGCCGTCGTCGTTGATGTGCACGAGCTTGGCCAGCTCGTCGTTGTCGAGGATCGGCTGCTCGAGCGCGATCTGCTTGCACGACTCGGGGCCGGGGTGCAGCAGGTCGGCCTCGGGGCCGATGTTGCGCTTGAGGCTGGTGACGACCTTCTCCCGGATGGCGTCCAGCGGCGGGTTGGTGACCTGCGCGAACAGCTGGGAGAAGTAGTCGAACAGCAGGCGCGACCGGTTCGACAGCACCGCGATCGGGGTGTCGGTACCCATCGAGCCCAGTGCCTCGCCGCCGGTCTTGGCCATCGGCGTGATCAGCAGGTTCAGGTCCTCGGTGGTGTATCCGAAGATCTGCTGACGGATCAGCACGCGGTCGTGCGACATGTGCACGTGCGGGCGGTCGGGCAGGTCGGCGAGGCGGCTGACGCCGGCGTCGAGCCACTCCTGGTACGGCTGCGCCGCGGCCAGCTCGGACTTGATCTCGGCGTCGGTGACGATGCGACCGGCCTCGGTGTCGACCAGGAACATCTTGCCCGGCTGCAGGCGGATCTTCTGGACGACGGTGGACGGGTCGATGTCGAGGACGCCGACCTCGGAGGCGAGCACGACGAGGCCGTCCTCGGTCACCCAGATGCGACCGGGGCGCAGGCCGTTGCGGTCGAGCACGGCGCCGATCTTCTTGCCGTCGGAGAAGCAGACGGCGGCGGGGCCGTCCCACGGCTCCATCAGCATCGAGTGGTACTCGTAGAACGCCCGCAGCTGCGGGTCCATGTTCTCGTTACGTTCCCAGGCCTCGGGAATCATCATCATGATGGCGTGGTGCAAGTCGCGGCCACCGAGGTGCAGCAGTTCCAGCACCTCGTCGAAGCGCGCGGTGTCACTCGCACCCGGCGTACAGACGGGGAAGATCTTCTGCAGGCGGTTCTTGCCCGCCTCGTCCTTGCCGAACACGTCCGAACGCAGCAGCGCCTCACGCGCGCGCATCCAGTTCTCGTTACCGGTGACGGTGTTGATCTCACCGTTGTGGGCGACCCGGCGGAACGGGTGCGCCAGCGGCCACGAGGGGAAGGTGTTGGTGGAGAAGCGCGAGTGCACGATGCCGATGGCCGACTCGACGCGCTCGTCCTGCAGGTCCAGGTAGAACGCGCGCAGCTGCGGCGTGGTGAACATGCCCTTGTAGATGAAGGTCTCGCCGGACAGGCTCGGGAAGTACACCGACTCCTTGCCGACAGAGCCCTCGCCCGGGCCGGACTTGCCAAGCTCGTGCTCGATCCGCTTGCGGATCACGTAGGCACGGCGCTCCAGATCCAGGCCGGAGAGCTGCTCCGCGGAGTTCTTGGGCGAGCCGATGAACAGCTGGCGGAAGGTCGGCATCGCGTCGCGAGCCAGCGCGCCGAGCGAGGACTCCTCGATCGGCACCTCGCGCCAGCCGAGCACGGCGAGGCCCTCTTCGACGACGATCTTCTCGACACCGTAGGCGGCACGCGAGGCCTCGCGGCGGGACTGCGGCAGGAAGGCGATACCGGAGGCGTAGGAGCCGACCGGGGGCAGCTCGAAGTCGACCACAGCGCGGAAGAACTTGTCCGGAAGCTGGATCAGGATGCCAGCACCGTCGCCGGAGTTCGGCTCGGCACCCGCGGCACCGCGGTGCTCCAGGTTCAGAAGGGCCGTGATGGCCTTGTCGACGATGTCTCGACTGCGTCGTCCGTGCATGTCTGCGACGAACGCGACGCCGCAGGCGTCGTGCTCGAATGCCGGATCGTAGAGCCCGGTGGCACCGGGTGACCTGTGGCCAGGAAGTTGCGTCATGCCTCTGCCTTCAAGAAAGTCGGCTGTCGATGAGATCGGCCGCTCAGCGATGCTGAGTTGGGCCCTTCGTCGTTTCGCCTCCGTCAAGACTGCGTCCGTACGATCCGAAACCAGCGGCGGTGATGGTTTGCGGCGTGCAGTCACGTCTCCAGTTGTCCACCCGCTTCGTTGACGTAGTGGGTGCTCAGAGGTAACGGAACGCTTACGCATCCCATACCTCCGCGCGGGGGTTCACCCGCTAGTCTTGGTCCGGTTTCACCGGCCCTCGAAACAGGTGGTTGTGCCGAACTGGGTGCGTTCGGCGTAAGAGCAAACGATAAGTCAGACCGCAGACCCAACCAACTAAGGTCGGGCTAAGAAACCTGTCTAGCTGGGGTTTGTAACGGCGGCATGCTTCGTCGCGCGCGTCGTCCAGTGTAAAGCAGAGCTGGCACGGGATCGATCCCGAACAACCCGCGCCGACCTGCGCGAACACTGTGAACGAGCGAGCTGGAATCAGCCGTCGGCACAGCGCCGAAAGCTGAACTCACCTGCACCGCAGCAGAATTCCCAGACAATGCGCAGGTCAAACCTGCCTGCTCCGCTAACCGGGGTGGAAACGGTGAGATATTCCCGACAGCGGCTCCGACGTGCCTTGGTAGTGATCCGACCGTACGGTCTGTCCGCCGATTGTGCGTGACAGCACACTCCCGGCAAATTGTGGAACAGTGTCATTCGCCACAAAATGGCCTCCACCGACCGGTAGGTACGGATCGCCGGGGACGACACGCCGAGGTGGGTGGCGGTGCCCGCCCACGCGGCCGCGTCGCGCCGATGCCGGGTTCGCTCGACTGTGAGGCTGACCACACGAGGGGCCGCGCCACTCGGTGTGTCGGCTCGACGCCTGTCACGCTGGCACAACGAATCCATGACAGTTTCGCCATGCCCAGTGGAGCGCAAGAACCGGGGAGAACAGATGACCCGCACACTCACCTGGCTCGGCGGAGGCCTCGCCTCGCCCAGGCACAAGGATCCCGAAACCGGCGCCGACCTGGCCTTCAACCATGAACAGGGCGGCTATGTCGTCACCGGTGCCGCCGTCGCGCTGTTCGCCGCGATCGCCGGGATCGTCACCGCCGCCGCCCTCGCCGCCGCCGATGGCATCGGTGTCTTCGCCGTCGTCGCGCTCGCGCTCGTCGCCGGGGTAGCCGCCGGTGCGCTCGGCCGCGCGCTGGCCACCACCCGGCCCGGCGCTGGTGCCGATCGGGTCGGTCTCGCGGCCAGGATCGGCGTCGGCGTGCTGGCGGGCGTCATCGTCGCCGAGCTGGCCTCGACCGTGCTGCTCGGCGGCACCGTCGACCGGGAACTGGACGTGCGGGCGCAGGCGAGCGCCGAGAACGCGCCGGGCGTCGTCGCCGCGCGCACCGAATTCGACCGGGCGGCCGCCGACCGGGCCGCCCTCGACGTGTCGATCGCCAAAGCGCAGGCCGATATCGACCGCGCGCTGGTCATCGCCCGCTGTGAGTACAACCCGACGTCCGAGTGCCCGCAGACGCGGATCACCGGCGTGCCGGGCCGCGGGCCGGAGACCCAGACCGCCAACGACATGCTCGACGACGCGCGCAAGCGGCTCGCCGCCGAGCAAGCCCGCACCGAGCAGCTCGACCAGCAGGTTCGCACCAAGACCGCCGAACTCGCCACGGCGCGGGCGACCGCGATCGCCGAGGCCGACCGTGGGCTCGGCGCCCGCTGGCTGGCCATGAACGGCTACACCGCCGCGCACGCGGGCGCCGCCGCGCTGCGGGTGCTCATCCTGCTCGCCGGCGTCGCGCTGGCCCTGCTGCCGCTGCTGCTGCGCTGGTGGCGCGGCGAGACCTCCCTCGACCGCAGGGTCGACGCCGCGGAGATCGCCGACCGGGCCCAGCGCGAGGCCGACGCCGCCATCGCGGTGAAGCGGGCCGAGGTCCGCACCGAGACGGCCGCGCTGCGCGCCGACCACGAACTCACCGCAGCACGGCTGGCGATCGAAGCCGATACCGTCATCGACCGAGAACGTCAGCGCACCAGGATCATCGCCGCGATCGGCGGTTTCGAGCTCGGTTTCACCGAGCCGCATCGAAAGGACGACTCCGTGGCTCTGGAGCCGAACGTGACACCGCAGCTGCCCGCCGGGTATTTCCCCAACGCGCTGCCCGCCGCCGCGCCGCAGGCGGGCGCCCTGGTGCCCGTGCAGCAGCCGGTGAGCGCGCCCGCCGCGCCCGCGCAGGCCCCCACCGGTGGCGGCGGGCTCGAGCTGCCGATCATCGGCACGGTGCCGTTCACCGACACCGCCGCCCGCTGGATCCGCCCGCTGGTGCCCTCCTTCGTCGCCAACGCGATCGACTCGGCGACCCACCCGCTGCGCACCGCGCGGCAGGCCTTCGAGGAGGTCGAGGAGGTCACCTTCACCCTGCGCCGCACCCGCAAGGTCACCGTCGACACCCAGGATTCGCAGGCCCAGCAGATGGCGCCCGCGGGCTACCAGCTGCAGGGCGGCCAGCCGGCGCAGGGCTACCTGCCCCCTGGCGGCTACCAGCAGCAGGCGCCGCAGTACCCGCAGCCGCAGTACCCCTACGCCCAGCAGATCGCCTCGACCGTCGTCGACGCACCCTCGACCCGCTACCACCCGGACCCGCGCCAGTACCAGGCCGCGCCGACGTACACCGCGCTGCCCGCGGGCCAGGGCAACGGCCTGCCTGAAGCGGGCGCCTACGGCGAGATTTCCGGCGGCAACGTCAACGAACTGCCCGGCCACCGCGGACCGCGCGAACTGCCACCCGCCCGCTGATCCACCCGACGGCCTGGGCGACAGCCTGCCTGTGCCGGTCGGCTACGGCGAGTTCGCCGACGGCGACGTCACCGAGCTGCCCGGCCACCGTGGGCCGCGCAGCTGCCGCTAGCCCGCTGACCAGACGAAACGGTTACCTCCGGCCCCGCGGTATGCCGTGAACCCGCTGACCGGCCGTCGTGACCACCGCGGGCTCCGCGAATTTCCCCAACCCACTGACCAGACGATGCGGGGCCGGATCCCTCCGGCCCCGCATCGTCGTCACGCTTGCGTGGTCTTGGTGCGCACCGCGCTGTAGGCCGCGAACAGGAGTACCGCGACGATGCCGAGCACCGTCAGGTGGATGCCGCTGACGAACGCCTGGTTCGCCGAGGACAGGAATTCCTGTGCCACCGCGGTGGGTAGTTCGCTCGCGACCTCTATCGCGCCGCTGAGCGAGCCCGATGCGGTCGCCACCGCGTCGTCCGGCAGCAGCGACAGGTCGAGGCCGCGCCGGAAGATCGCCATGACGGTGCTGCCGAGCAGGGCGACACCGAGGGCGAGACCGGTTTCGTAGGCGGTCTCCGAAATGGCGGCGGCCGCACCGGCGCGTTCCTCGGGCGCCGAGCCGACGACCAGGTCGGCGGCCACGGTCATGGCCACGCCGGCGCCGAGGCCGATGCCGACGAAACCGAGGACGAACGCCTGTGCGCCGGTGGTCGCGTCGACCGCGAGGAAAGCCGCCGCACCGACCGCCGTGACGACCAGCGCACCGGCCAGCACGACCGCCGCGCGCCAGCGCCGGACGAGCCAGGCCGCCGCGAGCGAGCCGAACACACTGGCCGCGAGGCCGGGCAGCATCAGCAGACCCGCCTGCAGGGGCGAGCGGCCGAGGACGAGCTGCAGATACTGCGAGCCGAAGAACAGCACGCCGGCCAGCGCGAAGACCGCGAGCAGGTTGGTGAACACCGCCACCCGGAACCTCGGCAGCGCGAACAGCCGCAGATCGAGCATCGGATCGGTCAGCCGACGCTGCCTGCGCACGAACAGCACCGCGGCGAGCACACCGGCCAGGCCGACCAGCAGCGCGCCTGCCGTCGGGCCGTGTGCCGCGGTCTCCTTCACCGCGTAGACCACCGGGACCAGCGCGAGCATCGACAGCAGCGCGCTGAGCGCGTCGAACCGGCCGGGGTTCGGGTCACGCGATTCGGGGATGAGCAGCGGCGCGAGCGCCAGCAGCACCAGCATGACCGGCAGGTTCACCAGGAACACCGAGCCCCACCAGAAGTGCTCGAGCAGCCAGCCGCCGACCAGCGGACCGGCCGCGGCGCCACCACCGGCCATCGCGCTCCACACGCCGATCGCCAGGGTGCGCTGTCGCGCGTCCTGGAACATCGAGCGGATCAGGCCGAGCGTGGCGGGCATGAGGGTGGCACCGGCGACGCCCTGCAACACACGCGCCGCGATCAGCATCTCGGGCGAGACCGCCCAGGCGGCCAGCGCCGAGGCGATACCGAAGCCGACGGCGCCGAGCAGCAGCAGCCTGCGCCTGCCGATCCGGTCGCCGAGGTTGCCCATCACGACCAGCAGGCCGGCGAGCACGAACGAGTACACGTCGATGATCCAGAGCAGCTGGGGTGTGCTCGGGGCGAGATCGGCGCTGATGGCGGGCACGGCCAGGTCGAGCACGGTCGCGTCGACGGCGAGCAGCAGCAGGGCAAGGGCGAGTACGCCCAAACCGGCCCATTCGCGCGGGGTGGCGCGCGGCGGGGTGGTGACGGGGGTGTTCATCGGTCTCTCGACTTTCGGGGTTTGGTAAACCGTCCAGCCGGTACAGTAACAGGAAAACCGTCCAGACGGTACAGTGATCGACGTGAGCCCCGGCACCCGCGATCGCATCCTCGACGCCCTGGAGACCCTGCTGCTCGAACGCGGCGCTGCCCAGATGACCCTCGACAACGTCGCCGCGGCCGCCGGCGTGTCCAAGGGCGGGCTGCTCTACCACTTCAAGAGCAAGGACGCCCTGCTCGTCGGGCTGGTCGAACGACTCGGCGGACGCGCCCGCGCCCAGCTCGACGAGACGCGGGCGAACGGGACCCCGGTCGCCGAGTGGTACCTGCAGACGCCCGACCCCACCACGCAGGCCGACGCCGTCGAACTCGCGCTGTACCGCTCGCTGCTGGCGACCATGCGCACCATCGACGCCTCGGCGGGCAGCGAACCCGACGAGGTGCAGCTCGCCCTCGACGGGGTGATGACCGCCTGGTCGGACGGCCTCGACGCCGAGGTGGACGACCCTGTCCGCGCCGACACCATCCGCCTGGTCGGCGACGGGGTATACCTGCGCGCGCTACTCGGCCTGCCACAGATCGAGCCCGAGCGCTATCGCGCCGTCGTCGACCGACTGCTCGAGCGCTGAGCACAACATTTTCAGTGGACATGTGTACTCCGAACCCATATTCCGCCGTCCCGCGCAGCCGCACTGACATCCATCGCCGGAAAACAGATCACTGACTGGTCATATAGCGTTGCTGCCGAAATAGTGACCCGGGATACACATTGGGGCACAACGCGATACTCGGTTTACAGTGCGAGGGTGATCCACAGCGACGGGCCGAAGGGCGCGGCGAGCTCCGCGCCATGGGGTTCGCCGCTGCTCGGACCGGTCGAGGAGAAGTCGTCCATCCGGCGGGTCCGCGTGCAACTGCTGCTCACCCTGCCGTTGCTCGTCGCCAACCTGACCGGCGCCACGATGATCGTGGTGCTGGTCGGGTTCGTGCTACCCGGCCCGGCCGTCTTCACCAGGGAACTCCTGCCGCTCAACGCCATCCTCACGCCGCTGTGCGCGTTCGTGGCGTTGGTGATCGGCGTCGTCTGGGGCACGGTGTCCGGTCTGCGTTCCCTGCGCTGGGCCACCGACCCCGACCATGTGCCGACCCCCGCCGAACAGCGTGTCTCGGTGTCGGCGCCGCGCGGACTGGTGCTGCAGCAGGCGGTGCTGTGGTCGCTGGCGCTGATCACGCTGACCATCGCCTACGGGGTGGCCGATCCAGCGCTGATCCCCAAGATCATGCTGTCCATCGGCTCGGCGGCGATCGTGGTGTGCGCGAACAGCTATCTGATCGTGGAGTTCGCCCTTCGGCCGGTGACAGCGCGGGTGCTCCAGGCCGATCCATCTCGGCGCCGTGGCATCGGCGTCTTCGGCCGGACCATGCTGTCGTGGCTGGTCGGGGTCGGGGTTCCGGTGGCGCTGTCGATGACCGTCGCGGTCTGGGCGCTGGCCGATCCCGCGGTGAGCAAGGCCAGGCTGGCCGTGTGCATGCTCAGCCTCGGCGGTTCGGCACTGCTGTTCGGGATGCTGTTGATGGCCCAGGTGGTCGCGGCGACGGTCGCCCCGATCAAGGGCGTGCGCCAGGCGCTGCGCCGCGTGGAGGACGGCGATCTCGACGCCGAGGTCACCCTCTACGACGGCACCGAACTCGGTGACCTGCAGAGCGGCTTCAACCGGATGGTGCACGGCCTGCGCGAGCGCGCCATGATCGAGGACTTGTTCGGCAAGCACGTCGGCCACGATGTCGCGATGGCGGCGATCGCCTCCCAGCCGGTCCTCGGCGGCACCGAGACCGAGGCCGCCGCCCTGTTCATCGACATCATCGGCTCGACGAGGATGGCCGCTACCCTGCCCGCCCCGGAGATCGTCGGCATCCTCAACCGGTTCTTCGACATCGTCGTCGACGAGGTGGAACGCCACGGCGGCCTGCTCAACAAGTTCGAAGGCGACGCCGCCCTCGCCGTCTTCGGTACCCCCGCCCCACTGCACGACCTGGCAGGCTCGGCCCTCTCGTGCGGCCGCGCCATCCAGCGCAGACTCCGCGAAGCCTCCGACCTGAACGCCGGAATCGGCGTCGCCGCCGGCCGAGTCGTCGCGGGCAATGTCGGCACCCACAACCGCTACGAGTTCACCGTCATCGGCGACGCGGTCAACGAGGCGGCCCGCCTGTGCGAGCTGTCGAAGAACTACGACGAGCGCCTGCTCAGCTCCGCGACAACACTGGCCGCCGCAGCCCACACCGAGTCCGCACACTGGGATCTCGGCGAGACAGTCACCCTCCGCGGCAGATTGAAGCCAACCCAACTAGCCATCCCCCGGCTGTCTGACCCGACCCTGAATTCAGCCGCCCCGACCTCGAAGGCAACCGAGGCGCGCTGACACCCGGCCCGCAATCCGCCGCTGACCACCACACCCACCCGAACTCGGCGAAAAGCCTGCGCAGCAGGCTGACACCCACACAGCTGTCCTTGCCCCGGCAGTCGGCGCGAAACCTGAATCCAGGTGCCCCGGAGCAATCCGACACCCGCAACCACTCCCAGCCCCGCACGACCCGACCTCGAGGAGGGTCCCGCCGCGCAGCGGCGGGTCGCGGCCGTCCCGCCGATCAGCGGCAGTTGCGTAGGCGACGAAGGAGCAAGCAACTGCC
>NZ_JBHXAY010000060.1:0-42894 GCF_042728775.1 Nocardia sp. NPDC060259 | reverse complement strand
CCCTGGGGAAGAGAGCTGTCGCAGCCGCGTTCACTCCCACCGGGGGCCTCCCCATACTCCGGTCTGATGGTCGACTTCATCCCTGGGGTCCAGATGGCGAACACGCTCCCGAGCCGGGAGAGCGCGATTGCTGTCGTGCACTGTCCGAATCGTTGTGAACACGTATGCAGATGGGTTGTCCGGAGCGCCGCGCGGGCACTGGTCATGGCTGTAGTGTCGATAATGTGCAGCGACGAATCATGGGGATCGAGACCGAGTTCGGTGTGACATGCACCTTCCACGGTCACCGTCGGCTGTCCCCCGACGAGGTAGCCCGGTACCTGTTCCGCCGGGTGGTGTCCTGGGGCCGTAGCTCTAATGTCTTCCTTCGCAACGGTGCCAGGTTGTACCTCGACGTCGGATCGCATCCCGAGTACGCCACCGCAGAATGCGACAGCCTGGTGCAGCTGGTCACCCACGACCGGGCCGGTGAGCGGGTCCTGGAAGACCTGCTCATAGACGCCGAACAGCGTCTCGCCGAGGAAGGCATCGGCGGCGACATCTACCTGTTCAAGAACAACACCGACTCCGCGGGCAACTCCTACGGCTGCCACGAGAACTTCCTCGTGGTCCGCGCCGGCGAGTTCTCCCGGATCTCCGATGTGTTGCTGCCGTTCCTGGTCACCCGCCAGCTCATCTGCGGTGCGGGCAAGGTCCTGCAGACGCCCAAGGCGGCCACGTTCTGCCTGTCGCAGCGCGCCGAGCACATCTGGGAGGGCGTCTCCTCGGCGACCACCCGCTCGCGCCCGATCATCAACACCCGCGACGAGCCGCACGCCGACGCCGAGAAGTACCGGCGCCTGCACGTGATCGTCGGCGACTCGAACATGGCCGAGCCGACCACCATGCTCAAGGTGGGCACGGCGTCGCTGGTGCTGGAGATGATCGAGGCGGGCGTGTCGTTCCGCGACTTCGCCCTCGACAACCCGATCCGGGCGATCCGCGAGGTCAGCCACGATCTGACCGGCCGCCGTCCGGTGCGGCTGGCCGGTGGACGCCAGGCCAGCGCGCTCGAGATCCAGCGCGAGTACTACGCCCGTGCTGTCGAGCACCTACGCAATCGCGACCGCGATCCGCAGGTCGACGCGGTGGTGGACCTGTGGGGCCGCACTCTCGACGCGGTCGAGGCGCAGGACTTCGCCAAGGTCGACACCGAGATCGACTGGGTGATCAAGCGCAAGCTGTTCCAGCGCTACCAGGACCGCTACAACATGGAGCTGTCCGACCCGAAGATCGCCCAGCTCGACCTGGCCTACCACGACATCAAGCGCGGCCGCGGCGTCTTCGACCTGCTGCAGCGCAAGGGTCTGGCCAAGCGGATCACCGAGGACGAGGCCGTCGACGCCGCGGTGGAGACCCCGCCGCAGACCACGCGGGCCAAGCTGCGCGGCGACTTCATCACCGCTGCTCAGGAGGCAGGCCGCGATTTCACGGTCGACTGGGTGCATCTGAAGTTGAACGATCAGGCGCAGCGCACCGTGCTGTGCAAGGATCCGTTCCGGTCGGTCGACGAGCGCGTCGATCGGCTGATCGCCTCGATGTAGGCGTACCCCCTGAGCAGGGGGGATCTGCGACGGGACCGGTGGCGCATGGGAGCGAATGCGTAGGCGCCACCGGTCCCGTCGTCGCGTACGGGCTCAGCCGGTGCTGACGATGTTCGCGTAGGTGGCGCTCAGGCCGGCGATGAACGAGGTCAGGGCCAGCTCGAAGCTGTCGTCGTCGATCTCCTCGGCCACCGCGCGCAGCAGGTGCGCCTGGTTCAGGTGCGGATAGCGGTCGCGGTAGACCTGCACATCGTCGGCGAACCCGCCCGCGAACGAACCGACCGTCGAGCCCATCACCAGGTAGCGGGTCGCCGCACCGATCATGGTCGCGTAGCGCGGCGGCCAGCCCGCGCCGACCAGGCCGCCGTGCACGGCGTCGGCCGCGCGCAGGTTCTCGGCGCGGCGGCCGGGGCCCGCGGCGAGGTAGGGCACGAAATTCGGGTGCGCGACCAGCGCCGACCGATAGCTGCGCGCCCAGGCGGCCAGTGCCTCGTTCCAGGGCTCGGTGTCGAACGCCGAGGTGTCGACGTGGCTCATGATGCCGGTGGCGATGTCGTCGAACAGGTCGTCCTTGTTCGGGTAATGGCCGTAGAGCGAGGCGGCCTGCACGCCGAGTTCGGCGGCCAGCTTGCGCATGGAGACCTCGGCCAGGCCGTCCCGGTCGATCAGGGTCAGCGCGGTGTCGCGGATGCGCTCGCGGCTCAACAGCGGTACGCGCGGCCGCGCCATGTGCCACTCCTGTCTGCTCGGGGTCCGGTCGGGATACGAACGCTATCACCGATGGGCATTTCGGCCCTTGATTAACCGAACGGCGTTAGGATACGGTGCCCGAGTAAACCTAACACCGTTTGGTTCAGGAGTGGTCCGATGGATCTCGCACTCACACAAGCGCACAGCGATCTGCGCGAGCTCGCCCGCACGTGGGTGGACAAGGAAGTCGTGCCGCATGCCGCGCACTGGGACCGGGAGGAATCGGTCGACCCGGCGATCGTCGGCAAGCTCGGCGCGCTGGGGTTCCTCGGGATCGGGATCGACGAGGAGTACGGCGGTTCCGGCGGTGACGCTCTGGCCTACTGTGTGCTGCTCGAAGAGCTCGGCCGGGGTGACAGCGCGGTGCGCGGCATCGTGTCGGTCTCGCTCGGACTGGTCGGCAAGTCGATAGCGACGTACGGCAGCGAGGAACAGAAGCGCCGCTTCCTGCCGCCGCTGTGCGCGGGCGAGCAGCTGGGCTGCTTCGCGCTCACCGAGCCGGGCACCGGCTCCGATGCCGCGAACCTGATCACCCGCGCCACCCGTGACGGGTCGGACTGGATCATCGACGGCACCAAGATCTTCATCACCAACGGCACCTGGGCCGACGTCGCGCTCGTGTTCGCGCGCACCGGGGGACCGGGGCCGAAGGGCGTGACCGCGTTCCTCGTGCCGACCGATGCCCCGGGCTTCGGCCGCACCGAGATCAAGGGCAAGCTCGGCCTGCGTGGCCAGGCCACCGCCGAACTGGTCCTCGATCGGGTGCGCGTGCCGGATGCGCTGCGCCTCGGCGAGGAGGGGCAGGGGTTCCGGATCGCGATGGCGGCGCTGGACAAGGGCCGCATGGGCGTCGCCGCGGGGTGTGTCGGTCTGGCGCGGGCGTGCCTCGAGGCGGCGGTGCGCTACGCGGGGGAGCGCGAACAGTTCGGCAAGCCGATCGCCGGCTATCAGCTGGTGCAGGAACTGCTCGCCGATATCGCCGTCGAGACCGAGGCCGCGCGCCTGCTGGCGTGGCGCGCGGCCGATCTCGTCGACCGGGGCGAGCCGTTCGGCACGGCGGCGTCGATGGCGAAGCTGTACGCCTCCGAGGCCGCGGTGAAGGCGGCGAACAACGCCATCCAGGTGTTCGGCGGGTACGGCTACATCGATGAGTACCCCGTCGCCAAGTATCTGCGCGACGCGCGCGTGCTGACCCTCTACGAGGGCACCACCCAGATCCAGAAACTGCTCATCGGCCGCGCGCTGACCGGCGTGAACGCCATTGTCTGACACAGGAGTACAACGCATGACCCACAGAACTGCCTTCGTCACCGGGGCGGCCCGCGGCATCGGCGCGGCCACCGCGGCCCGGCTGGCCGCCGCCGGATTCGCGGTCGCCGTCGTCGATCTCGACGCCGACGCCGCCGTCCTGACCGCCGGGAAGATCAACGCGGCGGGCGGTACCGCCATCGGCGTCGGCTGCGATGTCGCCGACGAAGCCTCGGTGGCCGACGCGGTGGCGCGCACCGTCGCCGACCTGGGCTCGCTGGACGTGCTGGTGAACAACGCGGGCGTGCTGCGCGACAACCTGCTGTTCAAGATGTCGGTGGACGACTGGGACACCGTCATGGCGGTGCACCTGCGTGGTGCCTTCCTGTGCAGCAAGGCCGCCCAGAAGCACATGGTGGAACGTGGTGGCGGCGCGATCGTCAACACCTCGAGCGTGTCGGCGCTGGGTAACCGCGGGCAGGCCAACTACGCCGCGGCCAAGGCCGGTATCCAGGGCCTGACCCGCACGCTGGCCATGGAACTCGGCCCGTTCGGTATCCGCGTCAACGCTGTCGCCCCCGGGTTCATCGCCACCGAGATGACCGCCGCCACCGCAGCGCGGATCGGGGTGAGTGCCGAAGAGTTGCAGGCCAAGACAGCCGAGATCACGCCGCTGCGCCGGGTCGGCACGCCCGACGACATCGCCGCGGTTGTCGCGTTCCTCGCCTCCGACGATGCCGGGTTCGTCACCGGCCAGACCGTGTATGTCGACGGCGGACGCCGTCTCTGAAGAGAGATTTCCGGAGATCATCATGCAGCGCACAGTTTTCACCGATGAGCACGAGGCGTTCCGCAAGACGGCGCGCGCGTTCATCGAATCGCAGGTCGTTCCCGTGTACGAGCAGTGGTACGAGGCGGGCATCGTGCCGCGCGAGTTCTACCGCAGTCTGGCCGATCTGGGTGTTTTCGGTATCGAGGTGCCCGAGGAGTACGGCGGCGCCGGGATCGACTCGTTCAAGTTCCAGGCGATCCTCATGGAGGAAACCGCCCGTGCCGGTGTGTCTTTCGGCGGTTCGGGCGTGCACGTCGGGTTGTGCCTTCCCTATCTGAAGAACCTGGCGACCGACGAGCAGAAGCAGCGGTGGCTGCCGGGCTTCGTGTCCGGGGAGATGATGTTCGCCATCGCGATGACCGAGCCGGGCACCGGATCGGACCTGGCGGGCATGCGCACCACCGCGCAGCTGTCCGAGGACGGCACGCACTATGTGCTCAACGGTGCGAAGACGTTCATCACCGGCGGCGTCCATGCCGATCGGGTGATCGTCTGCGCCCGGACCGCTCCGCCGTCGGATTCCGATCGCCGCCACGGCATTTCGCTGTTCGTCGTCGACACGAAGTCGCCGGGGTACACCGTCGGACGCAAGCTCGACAAGCTCGGCTTGAAGGTGTCCGACACCGCCGAACTGTCCTTCACCGACGTGCGGGTGCCGGTCACCGATCTACTCGGCGAACCGCACCGGGGTTTCAGCTACCTCGGGCAGAACCTGCCGCAGGAGCGGCTGTCCATCGCGGTCGGCGCCTACGCCCAGGCCAAGTCCGCGATCCGGTTCGCGCTCGAATACACCAGGGGCCGCACGGTTTTCGGTCAGCCGGTGTCGCACTTCCAGAACACCAAGTTCGAGCTGGCGGCCTGCCGGGCCGAGGTCGACGCCGCCGAAGCCGTGGTCGACCGCGCGCTCGATGCCCTCGACCGCGGCGAACTGACCCCGGCCGATGCCGCCTCGGCGAAGCTGTTCTGCACCGAGATGGCCTCGCGGGTGATCGACCGCTGCCTGCAGCTGCACGGCGGGTACGGCTACATCAACGAGTACCCGGTGGCCCGGTTGTACGCCGACAACCGGGTGAACCGCATCTACGGCGGCACCAGCGAGGTGATGAAGATGATCATCGCCAAGGACATGGGCTTGTGACCGGCCCCGCGTACCTGGTCGACGGCGTCCGCACGCCGTTCGGCCGCTACGGCGGCGCGCTGGCCGCCGTGCGCCCCGACGACCTGGCCGCCCACGTGATCACCGCACTGACGCAACGGCTTCCGGCCGTCGACTGGGCGGCCGTCGACGACGTCGTGTTCGGGTGCGCGAACCAGGCGGGCGAGGACAATCGCAATGTCGCCCGGATGGCGGCACTGCTGGCGGGGCTGCCGGTGGATGTGCCGGGCGTGACCGTCAACCGGCTGTGCGCGTCGGGGCTGGACGCGGTCGGCTACGCGGCAAGAGCGATCAAGGCAGGCGATGCGGATCTGGTGATCGCGGGCGGTGTCGAATCCATGACGCGGGCGCCCTACGTCCTGCCCAAAACCGGTGCTCCCTGGGAACGGTCGGCCCAGCTCGCCGACACCACGCTCGGCTGGCGGTTGGTGAACCCGCGGATGCGGGAGCGGTACGGCATCGACTCGATGCCCGAAACCGCCCAGCACGTCGCCGACGACTACGGCATCGCCCGCGCCGACCAGGACGCGTTCGCGCTGCGCTCCCAGCAGCGGGCGGCCGTGGCGATGGCGCGGGGCAGGCTGGCCCGCGAGATCACCGCGGTACCGATCCCGCGGCGGCGGGGCGAACCCGTCCTCGTCGAGCGCGACGAACATCCGCGCGAGACCAGCATCGAGGCGCTGGCCGGTCTGCGGGCCGTGGTGCCCGGCGGGTCGATCACCGCGGGCAACTCCTCGGGGATCAACGACGGTGCCGCCGCGGTGCTGCTGGCTTCGGAAGCCGCGGTGCGGCGCTACGGCCTGACGCCGCTGGCCGAGGTCGGCGCGGTCACGGTGGCCGGTGTGCCGCCGCGCACCATGGGGATCGGCCCGGTCCCCGCCGTCGAGAAGCTGCTCGCGCGAACAGGTCTTGGTATCGCCGGCATCGACGTCGTCGAACTCAACGAGGCCTTCGCCGCGCAGGCGCTGGCCGTGCTGCGTGGACTCGGCCTGCCCGACGACGCCGAGCACGTGAACCCGAACGGCGGCGCCATCGCCCTCGGTCACCCGCTCGGGGCCAGCGGCGCGCGCCTGGCGCTCACCGCCGCCATCGAGCTCGCCGACCGGGAGGCCCGGCATGCCGTCGCCACGCTGTGCGTCGGCGTCGGGCAGGGCCTCGCGGTCCATCTCCACCGCAGCAGCCGACACTAGGAAACCCCGTGAATGCCACACTCTCCCTGGCGAGCATCCTCGCCGAACCGGCCCGCCGCCGCCCGGACCACCTCGCGCTGATCGAGGGCGAACACCGCATCACCTTCGCCGACCTGTGGCGGCAGGCGCGCGAACAGGCGGGCGCCCTGATCGCGCGCGGGGTCCGTCCCGGTGATCGGGTCGCGCTGCTGTGCCCGAACACCGCGGATTTCCCGCGCGCGTACTTCGCGATCCTCGCCGCAGGCGCGACGGTGGTGCCCGTGCACCTGCTGCTCACCGCACCCGAGATGGAGTACGTCCTGCGCGACAGCGGAGCGTCACTGCTGATCTGTCATCCGATGGTGGCGCGGACCGGCGCCGCGGCGGCGAGTAGCGCGGGGATCGACATCGTCGCCCCCGACGAGCTCGTCGGCGAACCGATTCCGGCGTTCGTCTCGCGCGGGCCGCTCGACACCGCGGTGGTGTTCTATACCAGCGGCACCACCGGCACGCCCAAGGGCGCCGAGCTGAGTCACCTCAACATGGTGATGTGCGCGACGGTGAACACCTTCGACGCCAACGAGATCCACCGCGACGACATCGCCCTCGGCGCGCTGCCGCTGTTCCATGTGTTCGGGCAGACGGTGTCGATGAACTCGCACTGGCGGGTCGGCGGCACGCTGGTGCTCATGCCGAGATTCGATGCGGCTGAAGCGGTCTCGTTGATGGCCGCGGAGAACGTCAACCTCTTCCACGGCGTGCCGACGATGTACATCGCACTGATCGAGGCCGCGGCGAGCGCGCCGGAACTGCCCGCGCTGAAACTGTGCGTCAGCGGCGGCGCGGCGCTACCGGTGGCCGTGCTCGAGGACTTCGAACGGGTATTCCACGCACCGGTGCTCGAGGGTTACGGACTGTCGGAAACCTCGCCGACCGCGGCGGTCAACCAGCCGATCTACGGCACCGAGGCGGGCACCGTCGGACATCCGGTGTGGGGCGTCGACGTGGAGATCGCCGACCCCGCGATCACCGACCGGATCGTGTTGCTGCCGGTCGGGGCGACCGGTGAGGTGGTGGTGCGCGGGCACAACGTGTTCACCGGGTACACCGGCAGACCGGAAGCGACCGCGGCGGCGGTGGTCGACGGGTGGTTCCGCACCGGTGATCTGGGCACACGCGACGAGACCGGCCGGGTGCGGATCGTCGACCGGATCAAGGAGATGATCCTGCGCGGCGGATTCAACGTCTATCCGACCGAGGTCGAGGCGGCGCTGATGCGGCATCCGAGGATCGCGCAGGTCGCCGTGATCGGGGTGCCCGACGAGCATTACGGTGAGGAGATCGTGGCCGTCGTCGTCCCCGACGGTGAGCTGACCGAGCAGGACGTGATCGAGTTCGGCAGAGAACAGGTCGCCAGGTACAAGTACCCGCGCCGCGTCGAGTTCGTCACCGAACTCCCGCTCGGACCCACCCACAAAGTGCTCAAGCGCGAACTGCGCCGTCGATTCGGAGGAGCGGCATGACAACGGATTTCGCCGATTTCGACGCCCTGCGCGCCGCCGCGGGAACCGAGCTCGGCCCCGGTGACTGGATCACGATCGATCAGGACCGGATCGACCGGTTCGCCGAGGCCACCGGTGATCACCAGTGGATCCACGTCGACCCGGTGCGAGCCGCCGCCGGCCCGTACGGCACGACCATCGCGCACGGCTTCCTCACGCTGTCGCTGATCGTGCCGATCACCCAGCAGGTGATGACCGTCAGCGCCGCGAGCGCCGCGATCAACTACGGCCTCGACCGGGTCCGCTTCCTGACACCGGTCCCGGTCGGCAGCCGGATCCGCGGCCGGGTCGCGCTCACCGAGGTCACCGAGGTGCCCGGCGGCGTGCAGGCGCACCGGCGCGTCACGGTCGAACTCGAGGGCGCCGAACGGCCCGCCTGCGTGGCCGACGCCATCGCCCGCTACCTGAGCTGACCACGCCGACCGGCGGCACGGACGAGATCGTGCCGCCGGTCGCTAGTCGTCGTCGGCCAGGTACCGCTCGACCGTCTCCACCTTCGCGGTGAGCATGTCGGTGACGCCCGGCCGCAGATCGGCTTTCAGGACCAGGCTGCACCGCGGTGCGACCGCGAGAATCGCGTCGCAGGCCGCCTTCACCACGGCCATCACCTCGTCCCAGTCACCCTCGATCGTGGTGAACATCGCATCGGTGCGGTTCGGCAGCCCCGAGGCCCGCACCACGCGCACCGCCGCCGCCACGGCTTCCCCGACCGACCCGTCGGCCTTGGCCGCGCCACTGGGCGCCACGGAGAACGCGACAAGCATGGTGATCCTTTCGCTACGGGTACCCGGATCATCATGCCGCCCCGCCGGGCCCGCAACCGTGCGCCGACGCGCCGTGACCGCAGCGCGACCATTACCCTCTATCGCGTGGCGATATCCAAGGTCGAGCGGCTGATGAATCTGGTCATCGCGCTGCTGTCGACCCGGCAGTTCCTGAGCGCGGAGCGCATTCGCGCCAGCGTGGCCGGTTACGAGGACTCCGCGACCGACGAGGCGTTCAGCCGGATGTTCGAGCGCGACAAGAACGAACTGCGCGATCTGGGCATTCCGCTGGAAGTCGGTCCGGTGGGGCGGTTCTCGACACTCGAGGGATACCGGATCAACCGGGACGCCTACGAACTGCCCGACATCGACCTGTCCAGCGAGGAAGCGGCCGCGGTCGCGGTCGCCGTGCAGATGTGGGCGTCGCCGGAACTCGCGAGCGCCGCCGAGGGCGCGCTGCTGAAGCTGCGCGCGGCGGGCGTCACCGTCGAAACCGAGAACGTCGGGGTGTCGGTGCCCGCGGTCCCCGCCCGCACCCGCGGATCCGAGCCCGTGCTGCGCGAGCTGCTCGCCGCGATCGACGCAGGGCAGGCGGTGCGCTTCGGGCACCACAGCGCCGTCACCGATCCGTTCGTCACCCGGGATGTCGAGCCGTGGGGTGTGGTCACCCGGCACGGTCGCTGGTACCTGGTCGGGCACGATCGGGAGCGTGCCGCCGTGCGGACCTTCCGGCTGTCCCGCATCGGCGGCGAGGTCACCCCGTACGGTCCGCACAACGCGGTCCGCAAACCCGAGGACGCCGACCTGCGCGCCATCGTCGACCGCGTCACCGGTGACGCGCCCGTCACCGGATCGGCCACCGTGTGGGTCGCCAAGGGCCGCGGACGCGAGCTGCGCCGCATCGGCACCGAGGTCGGCACCAGGGAACTCGGTGGCCGCGACGGGTCGGTCGTGGAAGTCCCGGTCCGCTCGCGCGACTGGGTGGCCCGCCTGATCACCGGCCTCGGCCCCGACGTGCTCGTGCTTGATCCACCGGAACTGCGCGCCGACGTGATGAACCGGCTACGGTCGGTACTCGACCACACGGAGGTGACGTCGTGAGTTCGCGCCTGTCCCTACGCCTTTCGCGCCTGTTGAACATGGTGCCGTACCTGCTCGCGCACCCGGGCATCAGCGCGGCCGAGGCCGCCGCCGAGCTCGGCGTGACCACCAAGCAGCTGATGAGCGACCTGAATCAGCTGTGGATGTGCGGGCTGCCCGGCTACGGGCCCGGCGACCTGATCGACCTGTCGTTCTCCGAGGAGAGCATCGAGGTCACCTTCTCCGCGGGCATCGAAAGGCCACTACGACTGACCTCCACCGAGGCGACCGCGCTGCTGGTTGCGCTGCGCTCCATCGTGGAGATGCCGGGCATGGTCGACCCGACCGCCGCGCACGCCGCGATCGCCAAGATCGAATCGGCCATCGCCAGCAGCGACGCCGTCGTCACCGGCAAGCCCGTCGACGTGCCCGTGGAGCAGCCGGTCGTCGCCACCGTGCGCGCCGCGCTCGCCGACACCCGCGCCGTGCGTCTGGTCTACTACTCGGCCAGCCGCGACGAGGTCTCGGAGCGGATCGTCGACCCCATCCGGGTGGTGCTGGTCGACAACAACAGCTACCTGCAGGGGTGGTGCAGGCAGGCCGAGGGCGTCCGGCTGTTCCGGTTCGACCGGATCGAGGACGCCACCGAACTCGACGAACCCGCCCGCCCGCCCAGCCACGCCGCCACCGACGCGGCCGCCCTCGACCTGTTCCAGGACGATCCCGACGTGCCGCTGGCCAGGCTGCGGATCCGCGCCGACTACGCCTGGGTGCTCGACCAGTACCCGATGCACCGCATCCAGTCCAGGCCCGACGGCAGCATCGAGGCGGGCATGCGGTTCGCGACCGCGGACTGGATGGCGCGACTGCTGCTCGGCTTCGGCACGGGCGTGAGCGTGCTTGGCCCACCGGAGCTGGTGGCGGCGGTGCGTGACCGGGCCGACGCGGCACTGGCCGCGTACGCGGCCGCCGGACTGCCGGGGGAGACCGAACCCGCGTGAACCAGCGAGTACTGGTCCTCGGCGCCGGCAGCATCGGGGTCTTCATCGGCGGTCATCTGGCCGCGGCCGGCATGGAAGTGATCTTCGTCGGGCGTCAGCGTGTCCTCGACGACATCGCCGAGCACGGTCTGCACCTGACCGACCTCGACGGCGGCGTCACCGACGTCCCGCCCGACCGCTTCGGGCTGGCCCTGGAACCGGACGAACCGGAACTGGCCGACCTCGTCCTCGTCACCGTGAAATCCGCCGCCACCGCGGCGGTAGCCAGGACCGTCGCGGGCAGGCTGCGCCCCGGCACCCCGGTGGTGAGCCTGCAGAACGGCATCGGCAACGACACCCTGATCCGGGAGATCCTGCCCACCAGCATCGTGCTGGCGGGCATGGTGATGTTCAATGTCGTGCACCGCGACCACGGCCGTTTCCACCGGGCCAGCGACGGCGTCGTGGCGATCCAGGACGACCCGGTGGTCGACCGGTTCGCCGAGCGCTTCCGGGCCGCGGGCCTGCCGCTGCGCCGCCATCGCGACCTGCGTCCGGTGCAGTGGGCCAAGCTGCTGCTCAACCTGAACAACCCGATCAACGCGCTCTCGGGGCGTCCGCTGCGCGAAGAACTCGCCGAGCGTGACTACCGGCGCTGCCTCGCGCTCACCCAGGCCGAAGCGCTCGCGGTGATGAACACTGCGCGAATTCGGCCCGCCCAGCTGACGCCGGTACCGCCCGAGCTGATGGTGCATCTGCTGCGTGTGCCCGACTCGATCTTCCGCCGGGTGTTCGGCCGGGTACTGGCCATCGACCCGCTCGCCCGCTCGTCCATGGCCGACGACCTTGCCCTGGGCAGGCGCACGGAAATCGCGTGGCTGTGCGGTGAAATCGTGCGCCTCGGCGAGATGGTCGGGCGCCCGACGCCGGTCAACCGCAGGCTCACCGAGCTGATCCGCAATGCCGAATCCGGGGACACCCGGCGGTTCAGCGGAAGCCGGTTGTTCGCGGAGCTGACCGGGGCGGCTGCCGCCGTGCAGGGTTGAACGCGTGGCGAACACCGCTGCGGGTGACCGGTCACCACCGCCGCGGTGCAGGTAGCATCGGTAATCACCACAGTCTTTGGAGGTATCTGATAATGGGCACGTTCAGCTGGACGCACCTGCTGATCATCGCGTTGCTGTTCGTCCTGCTCTTCGGCGCGAAGCGGCTGCCGGACGCGGCGCGCGGTCTCGGCCGGTCGCTGCGGATCTTCAAGAGCGAGGTCGGGCAGATGCAGTCGGAGTCGGCCACGCAGGCCAATCCGCCCGCCCCGCAGGCGCCGCAGCAGCAGCTGCCCGCGTCCGCCCCGCAGGCGCAGACCCCGATCGTCGAACCGCAGCCGGGCCAGAAGTCGGTCTGACCTCGGTGTTCACCCCGGAGCGCGGATAACGCTCCGGGGCTGAGTGCTGTTTCGCGAGCAACCGCCGACGTCGAGGGTTAGAGGCCACCACCCACCATGCGCATTCCGTTCGATCCACGGCGCAGCAAGCGCAGGACGAATCCCGACGGCACCATGTCGTTGGTCGAGCACCTGCAGGAACTGCGCACCCGGCTGTTGCTGGCGCTGGCCGCGATCGCGGTCACCACGCTGATCGGCTTCTTCTGGTACGCGCATTCCCTCTTCGGCCTCGAGAGCCTCGGCGAGATCCTGCGCGGGCCCTACTGTTCGCTGCCGGAATCGGCGCGCGCGAGCCTGAGCCCCGACGGCGCCTGCCGCCTGCTGGCGACCGCGCCGTTCGAGCAGTTCATGTTGCGCTTGAAGGTCGGCTTCACTGCGGGCGTGGTCATGGCGGCGCCGTTCTGGCTGTACCAGCTGTGGGCGTTCATCACCCCCGGCCTGTACGCGAAGGAACGCAAGTACGCGGTCGGGTTCGTTGTCTCGGGCACGGTGCTGTTCGTGACGGGCGCGGTGCTGGCCTACGTCGTCGTCTCGCACGCGTTGTCGTTCCTGTTGACCATCGGTGACAACGTCCAGATCACCGCGCTCAGCGGTACCCAGTACTTCGGCTTCATCATCCAGTTGCTGATCATCTTCGGCGTCAGCTTCGAGACGCCACTGGTGATCATCGGGCTGAACCTGGTCGGCGTGCTGCCCTACGTCAAGCTCAAGGCGTGGCGGCGCGGCATCATCTTCGGCCTGTTCGTCTTCGCCGCGATCGTGACACCGCAGGACCCGTTCTCGATGCTGGCGCTGGCCATCGCGCTGACGGTCCTGTTCGAGCTGGCGGTGCAGTTCGCCCGCTTCAACGACGCCCGCCGGGCCCGTCGCGCGGCGAACGAGGGCTGGGGCGCGCTCTCGGACGAGGAAGCCTCGCCGCTGGACACCCCGGAACCCGTCCGGCCCGCCGACCCGGTCGCCGACCCTGAGAAAACCACCCGTCCGGTGTCGGACTACTCCGATACGCTCTGACGGGTGACCGATTCTCCCGCGCGGGCCAACGAGTTGGCGCAGTTCGCCAGCGAAATCTCGTTCGATCTCGACCCATTCCAGCGGACCGCCTGCGCGGCGCTGGAAGACGGGCACAGCGTGCTCGTCTGCGCCCCGACCGGCGCGGGCAAGACGATCGTCGGTGAATTCGCGGTCCACATGGCGCTGGCCTCGGGCGGCAAATGCTTCTACACCACGCCGATCAAGGCACTGTCGAACCAGAAGTTCGCCGACCTGACCGCACGCTACGGCCGCGACAGCGTCGGCCTGCTCACCGGTGACCAGTCGATCAACCCCGACGCACCGGTGGTCGTGATGACCACCGAAGTGCTGCGCAACATGCTCTACGCGTCCTCGGATTCGCTGCGCGGACTGTCCTACGTGGTGATGGACGAGGTGCACTACCTGGCCGACCGGTTCCGCGGCGCGGTGTGGGAGGAAGTCATCCTGCACCTGTCGCCGGACGTGCGGCTGGTGAGTCTGTCGGCGACGGTGTCCAACGCCGAGGAGTTCGGCGCGTGGATGGAGACCGTGCGCGGCGACACCGCGGTGGTGGTCGACGAGACCAGGCCGGTGCCGCTGTGGCAGCACGTGATGGTCGGCAGACGGATGTTCGACCTGTTCGACACGAAATCCAGCGACCAGAAGGTGCTGGTCGACGAAGACCTCGTGCGGTTCATCCGCCAGCGCGAAGCCGCCGACCGGATGCAGGGCTACGGCGGCCCGCGCGGTCGTGGCGCGCGCGGTAACTTCCGCCCGCTGCCGCGCCCGGAGGTGCTGGCCCGCCTCGACGAGGAAGGCCTGCTGCCCGCGATCACGTTCATCTTCAGCCGCGCGGGCTGCGACGGCGCGCTGGCGCAGTGCCTGCGGGCGCGACTCGACCTGAGCAGGCCGGACGAGGCCGAACGGATCGACGAGATCATCGAGAAGCACACCGGCGACCTGCCCAAGGGTGATCTGGAAGTGCTCGGCTACTGGGAGTGGCGCGAGGCGCTGCACCGCGGGCTGGCCGCGCACCACGCGGGCATGCTGCCCGCGTTCCGGCACACCGTGGAGGAACTGTTCGTCAAGGGCCTGGTGCGCGCGGTCTTCGCCACCGAGACCCTGGCCCTCGGCATCAACATGCCGGCGCGGACCGTCGTGCTCGAGCGCCTGGTGAAGTTCAACGGTGAATCCCACGCCGAGCTGACCCCGGGCGAGTACACGCAGCTCACCGGGCGCGCGGGCAGGCGCGGCATCGACATCGAGGGTCACGCGGTGGTGCTGTGGCAGCCCGAGGTCGACACCAGCGCGGTCGCCGGCCTGGCCTCCACCCGCACCTATCCGCTGCGCAGCTCGTTCCGGCCGGGCTACAACATGTCGATCAACCTGATCGACCGGATGGGCGCGCAGGAGGCGCGGGCGCTGCTCGAGCGGTCCTTCGCCCAGTTCCAGGCCGACCGGTCGGTGGTCGGGCTGGTGCGTGGCATCGAACGCAATCAGGGCGCGATGCGCAAGCTGGAGAGTCAGCTCGGCGGCGTCGACGGCGGGTTCATGGAGTACCTGTCGTTGCGGGAGCGGATCAAGCAGCGCGAGCGCGAGATCCAGCAGCAGGGCAGGGCCGACCGGCGCGGCGCCGCGGTGAAGGCGCTGATCGAACTGCGCCGCGGTGACGTGGTGGCGATCCCGTCGGGCAGGCGAGCCGGGCTCGCGGTGATCCTGGAACCCGATCAGACCCCCGGCGACCCGCGTCCGCTGGTGCTCACCGAAGACCACTGGGCGGGCCGGGTCTCGGCGGCCGACTTCCCCGTTCCCGCCGAAGCGCTGGGCCACATGCGGTTGCCGCGGCGCGTCGATCACCGGACCGCCCGCATCCGCCGCGACCTCGCCTCGGCGCTGCGCAGCACCGGCATCTCCGCGCCGGGCAGGCGCAGGCGCAACGACCACACCCGCGCCGGCGAGGATCGTGAACTCTCGACCCTGCGCCGCAGCCTGCGCTCGCACCCGGCGCACACCCGGCCCGATCGGGAACAGCTCAGCCGCACCGGCGAGCGGTACGCCCGGCTCGCGCGCGAGACCGAGACGATGCGCCAGAAGGTTGCCGCGACGACGAATTCGCTGGCGCGCACCTTCGACCGGATCGTCGGGCTGCTCGAGGAACGCGGGTTCGTCGAGCGCGGTGAAGTGACCGCCGACGGCAGGCGCCTGGCCCGGATCTACGCCGAGAGCGACCTGGTCGTCGCCGAGGTGCTGCGGCAGGGGCTGTGGCGCGGACTCGGCCCGGCCGAGCTCGCCGCGGTGGTGTCCACGCTGGTCTACGAGTCGCGCCAGGAGGGCGGCTTCCTGACCGCGTCCGGCCCGACCGAGCCGATCCGCAGGGCCGTCGGCGCCACCATCGAGGTGTGGACGCAGCTGCGTGCCGACGAGGCGCGGCACAAGCTGCCGCCGACTCGCGAACCCGACCTCGGCTTCGTCACCGGCGTCTACAAGTGGGCCCGTGGTGACGCATTGGCCGAGGCGTTGCTGGCCAGCGGCGATCAGGGCACGCCGCTGTCGGCGGGTGATTTCGTGCGTTGGTGCAGGCAGGTCATCGACCTGCTCGACCAGATCCACAACACCGCCGACGATCCCGAGATCGCGGCCACCGCGGCCAAGGCCGTGCGCGCCGTCCGGAGAGGTGTCGTCGCGGTGGACGCCGCGTAGTCGATACGTCTGTGATTTGATTTCCTGGCGTACCGACCGTGATGGCGGAGTCGTGCGAAAGCGGCTGGCCTGGCGCGGGGGGCTACCGTATGTACAACGATGCGAGTGGAGGCGAGTGGATGAGCGGCCCGTACGGACCGAATGGCCCAGGGGAGGGAAGCAACGATCCCACCCAGCACTGGGGAGGTCAGCAAGGGGCCGGTGGCGCCGGTCCCACCCAGCACTGGGGTGGAGCGGCACAGCCACCGCAGCAGCCGCAGCAGGCCCAGCCCACCCAGCACTGGGGTGACCCGAACGCACAGCAGCAGCCGCAGCAGCAGTGGGGACAGCAGCCGCCCCAGCAGCCGCAGCAGCCCGGCCAGCAGCCGCAGTGGGGGCAGCAGCCGCAGCAGCCGACCGGTCCGCAGCAGCAGTGGGGCCAGACCCAGCCGCCGCCGCAGGACTGGAATGCCCAGGCGGGCAACGCCGGACAGCAGTGGGGCCAGCAGCAGCCCGCGCAGCAGTGGGGCCAGCAGCCGCAGCAGCAGTGGGGCCAGCAGCCCCAGCTGCAGCCGGCCTCCGGTGGCAAGGGCAAGGGCCTGGTGATCGGCCTCGTCGCGGCAGGCGTGCTGGTGCTCGCCGCCGTCGTCGCCCTGCTCCTGTTCGTGTTCTCCTCCGACGAACTCGACAATGCCGCGGTGCAGGACGGCGTCGCGCGCGTGCTGAAGGACTCCTACGGCATCGCCGACGTGACCGACGTGTCGTGCCCCTCCGGTCAGGCAGTGGAGGTCGACGCGACCTTCACCTGCGACCTGAAGGTCAGCGGCGAGGCGAAGAAGGTCACCGTCAAGATCACCAAGGACGACGGCACCTACGAGGTCGGCCGCCCGAACTAGGCTGCCGCACCCCGGGTTCCGGGCCGTCCGCGAGCACGCGGGCGGCTCGGTGTCGTCTCTGCGTCACCCGGCGCGGTGCACCGCCGTCAGCGCGGTGACCAGGCGGGTGATCGGGCTCTCGGCGTTGTAGGTGGTGGCCAGTTCCAGGAGCCGGTCCGGGTCGGCAGGGGTCGCCGGCAGCGTGTCCGGGCCGGACAGGATCACCTCGGCATCGCGCACGACCTGGACCACCGGCGCTGCGACCTTCAGATAGTCCTGTGCCGCAACCAGTTTCGCCCGCACACCCTTGGCCAGGTCGGAACCGGGGTCGTCCACCGCCGCCAGCAGCGCGTCCAGCGAGCCGAACTTCGAGATCAGCTGGGCGGCCGACTTGTCCCCGATGCCTGCGACACCGGGCAGGCCGTCGGAGGCGTCACCGCGCAGAGTGGCCATATCGGCGTAGGCAGGGCCCGCGTTCTGTTCGGGCACACCGTATTTCGCGGACACCTCGGCGGGACCGAACAACTCGGCCTTGGCCAGCCCGCGGCCCGCGTAGAGGACCCGCACGGGCGGGGCCGGGTCGTCGCGGACCAGCTGCAGCAGGTCACGGTCACCGCTGACGACCACGACCGGATCCGTGCGTTCCCGGCTGGCGAGCGTGCCGAGCACGTCGTCGGCCTCGAGCCCCTCCGCGCCGCCGGTGCAGATGCCCGCTGCGGCGAGCACCTCCAGGATCATCTCCACCTGCGGGGTGAGCGTGTCGGGCACTTCCTCGGCGCCGGGCGCCGCGCCGCTGCTGGTGTCGAGCCGGTGCGCCTTGTAGGACGGCACCAACGCGACCCGGAACGGTGGCCGCCAGTCCAGGTCGAGCCCGACGACGAGCCTGCTCGGCCGGTGCTTGGTGATCAGCGAGGCCACCATGTCGGTGAAACCGCGCAGCGCGTTCACCGAGCGCCCGTCGGCGCCCCTGAGCTTGTCGGGAATCGCGTAGTAGGCGCGGAACCAGAGGCTGGCGCCGTCGAGGATCAACAGGGGTCCGCGGGAGGTCTGGTCAACGGTCACACCGGTGATTGTGCCCCGAAGGCGGGTCCCGGTGCCCGTGACGGCGCCGTCCTGGTCGCGACGGGACCGTGTGGCACGATCCGATTCCGCTCCGGTTGCCGATACTGCGACGGTGGGTGCGGGGCGGGTAACGTCGCATCCCATGAGCGCGCAGACGGAGGCAAGGTTCGCGGCGGAGGTCTACGGCAGTCGACTGGAGCGGGCGGTCGAGGGGATGCGCGCGGCGCATCTGGACGCCCTGCTCATCACGCCGGGCCCCGACCTGCAGTATCTGATCGGTTCGAGGGCCCAGTCCTTCGAGCGGCTCACCTGCCTGGTGATCACCTCCGACGGGGCGACCCCGGCGGTCGTGATCCCGAAACTCGAACTGGCGTCGCTGGCGGAGTCGGCGGCCGGTGAACTCGGGTTGCGGGTGCTGGACTGGGTCGACGGCATCGATCCCTACCAGCTGGTGCACTCGACGCTGCACGCCGGTTCCCGCATCGCCGTTGCCGAGACCATGCCCGCGCTGCACCTGATCCCGCTGGCCCAGTCCACCACCGGTCTGCCCGCCTCGGCGACACCGGTGCTGCGGCGATCGCGGATGATCAAGGACGACGCCGAGATCGCGGCGCTGCGCCGGGCGGGCGCGGCCATCGACCGGGTGCACGCCCGGATGGGGGAGTTCCTGCGCCCGGGGCGCACCGAAGCCGAGGTCGCCGCCGACATCACCGCCGCGATCATCGAGGAGGGCCACACCGAGGCGGCGTTCGTGATCGTCGGCAGCGGCCCGCATGGCGCCGACCCGCACCACGAGGTCTCCGATCGGACGATCGAGAAGGACGACGTGGTCGTCATCGACATCGGCGGTCCCGTCGAGCCCGGCTACTTCTCCGACTCCACCCGCACCTATGTGCTCGGCACCCCGGGCAAGCAGGTCGCCGAGCAGGTGGCCCTGCTCGAGGCCGCCCAGGCGGCCGCTGTGGCCGCTGTGCGCCCCGGGGTGACCGCGGAGTCCATCGACGCCGCCGCGCGCACGATGCTGGCCGAGGCGGGCCTTGGCGATGCCTTCGTGCACCGCACCGGCCACGGCATCGGCCTGTCGGTGCACGAGGAGCCCTACATCGTGGCGGGCAACGACCTGGTGCTCGAGCCCGGCATGGCGTTCAGCATCGAACCGGGCATCTACTTCCGCGGCAAGTGGGGCGCCCGCATCGAGGACATCGTGGTGGTCACCGAGGACGGCGCCGAGTCGATGAACAACCGCCCGCACGGTCTGACGGTGCTGTAAGCGGTTCGCGCACAGGCAATGTCAGGGCGTGGGCAGGCGCCCGCGCGGTGCGGCCGGGCGCAGGCTATTTCAGCGTGCTCGACGACAGCACCCGGCGCACCTTGATCGCGACGACGACACGCGTCGGGTTCTCGCGCGGCACCCGGTAGCGCTCGGTATAGCGGCGCACGGCCTCCGCGACGTCGTCGGCCTCGCCGAGTACCGTCGCGGGCCCCTCGAGCGTGAGCCAGCGCGCACCGTCGACCTGGCTCACCGCCGCATAGCCACCGCGTCCGGCATTGCGTGCCTTCACCGACGCGCCGTCGGTGATCACGCGGGCGATTCCGCTCTCGGGATCCCAGGTGAAGCCCACCGCGACGACGTGCGGAGTCCCGTCGGCGCGCAGGGTGGTGAGGGTGGCGAGGTGCCGCTCGGCGACGAATTCGAGGGCGGCGGGGGAGAGTTGTGCGGTGGCGGTCGGCATGGGGAAAACGGTAGCCGGGCCCATCGGGGGCCGGGTCCGCGGGTTTCGGCCCGCGACATGGATCTGCGACCTCGGCCGGATCGGGCAGACTGACCCCATGGGAAAGCAGCAGAACGACGGGCCGGTGCTGGTCCTGGGCGGGCGCAGTGAGATCGGCATCGAGGTGGCGCGCAGACTGGCCCCCGGACGCGTGGTGATCCTGGCCGCGCGCCGGTCCGACACGCTGGACGCCGAGGTCGAGCAGGTGCGCGCGGCAGGTGCGAGCGCCGTCCACACCGTGGAATTCGACGCCGACGACACCGCCGCCCACGCGCCGCTGCTGGAGAAGATCGCCGCCGAACACGGTGGCATCGCGACCGCGGTCCTCGCCTTCGGCGTCCTCGGTGATCAGGAGCGCGCCGAGCACGACCCGGCGCACGCGGTCGCCGTCGTGCACACCGACTTCGTCGCCCAGGTCAGCGTGCTGACCACCCTCGCCACCCTGATGCGGGCCCAGGACGCCGGACAGATCGTCGTATTCAGCTCCATCGCGGGCGTCCGCGTGCGCCGGGCGAATTACGTCTACGGTGCGGCCAAAGCAGGCCTGGACGGCTTCGCCAGCGGCCTCGGTGACGCCCTGCACGGCACCGGCGTGCAGCTGCTGCTGGTCCGGTCCGGTTTCGTGATCGGCCGCATGACCACCGGCATGGACCCCGCGCCGCTGTCGAGCACGCCCGATCAGGTCGCCGACGCCGTAGTGCGCGCCCTGGACAAGGGCGCGACCCGCGTCGCGGTGCCCGGCAAGCTCGCCGTGGCATTCTTCGTGATGCGGCTGCTGCCGCAGTTCGTCTGGCGCCGGATGCCGCGGTGACCGAGGCGGAGTGGGCGGGTCGGCCGATCGCGGTAGCCGGGATCGGCGCCGACGGCTGGTCCGGGCTCGGCGAGACCGCGCGGACGGCGATCCTGGAGTGTGACGTCGTGTTCGGCTCGCCGCGTCAACTGGCCTTGCTCCCGCCCGGCGCTGCCGAACAGGTGCCGTGGCCGAGCCCGCTGCTGCCCGCCCTGCCGGAGTTGTTCGCGCGCAACGCCGATCGCCGTATCGGCGTCCTGGCCAGCGGTGACCCCATGTTCTACGGCATCGGCGTCACCCTGGCCCGTCGCTTCGGCGCGAGCGCGCTGCGCGTGTTCCCGCAACCGTCCTCGGCGTCGCTGGCGTGCGCGCGACTCGGCTGGCCGCTGGCCGAGACCCCCGTGGTGAGCGTGGTTGCCCGGCCGTTGCCCACGGTCCTGCCCGAGTTGGTCGACCGCCGCCGCGTCCTGGTGCTCAGTGAGGACGAGTCCACCCCGGCCCAGCTGGCACAGTTGTTGTCCGACAACGGGTTCGGTGACTCCACGCTGACCGTCCTCGAACAACTCGGCGGCCCCGCCGAACGCCTGCTCACCGGCACCGCGACGAACTGGGCTCACCCCCACGGCGACCCGCTCAACATCGTCGCCGTCGACTGCGCCGCCGCCCGGGGCCGCCGCCGCGACACCCGCCTGCCCGGCCTGGCCGACACGGCCTTCACCGGCGACGGGCAGCTCACCAAAGCCGAGGTCCGCGCGCTCACCGTCACCGCGCTGGCACCGGCGCCGGGAGAATTGCTGTGGGATGTCGGCGGGGGATCGGGGAGCATCGCCATCGAATGGTGCCGCACGCATCCGCTGTGCCGTGCTGACACCTTCGAACGCCTTCCGGCGCGCCGTGCACAGATCGCGGCGAATGCCACCGCGCTCGGCGTCCCCGGAATAACGATCCGCGGCGAAGTGCGCTCAGAGTTTGCCGACGCGGAATTTCCCGCGCCGGACGCGATATTTCTCGGCGGCGGTCTCACCCAGGACGGCGTGTTCGCGCAGTGCTGGCAGCGCCTGCGCCCCGGCGGCAGGCTGGTCGCCAACGCGGTCACCGCGGAATCGGAAGCACAGCTGCTGGACTGGTCAGCCACCTACGGTGGGGTCCTGCGAAAATTTCAGGTCTACCGTGGCGAAGCACTCGGTGGGTTCACGGCCTGGCGGCCGCACCTGCCGGTCGCCCAGTGGATCGTCGGAAAACCCGCTGGTTAGCGGTGGATAAGCGCGTGGGTTCGATCACAGGCAGATCACGCGCAGATCACGGTGAAACCGTTCATGCAGGGTCGTGACGCCATGAAAGTTACGAACCGAAGGTGTAAAACGTGTGCCTCGGGGGTAGGGTCGTGGCCGTTCCGGTAAATCCCTCGGTTCGTTTTTATCCATGATGGGGAGTTACATGAAGTACTCGAAGTTCACCGCCCCCGCGGTGCAGGACACCGCTACCGCAGGCACCGGCGGCTCGTCGCCGGTCGGCGCGGGTTCGGCCGGCGTCGGTAGGCAGCCCTGAGGGTCCTGATCCTCGGCGGCACGGGCGAAGCCCGGGAGCTGGCCCGGATCGCATCCGACGAGCGGGGCCTCGACATCGTGTCGTCCCTCGCCGGACGGGTCGCTCATCCGCGGCTGCCGGTCGGTCCGGTACGCATAGGCGGTTTCGGTGGTGTCGAGGGCCTCCGAACCTGGCTGCGCGAGAACGCGATCGACGCCGTCGTGGACGCGACCCATCCCTTCGCGGCCCAGGTCAGCGCCCATGCGGCCACCGCCGCGGACGAACTCGGCATTCCCGCGCTGCACCTGCGGCGGCCGGAATGGGTGCAGCGCCCCCGCGACCTGTGGACGCGCGTGCCCGATCTGATGTCGGCGGCCGCGGCGCTGGCCCCCCATGGTGAGCGGGTGCTGCTCACCATCGGCCGCCAGGGTGTCGGCGCGTTCGCCGGCTGCGCCCGGCATCGGTTCGTCATCCGCTCGATCGACGCCCCCGCGGCTCCGCTGCCCCCGCGCTACGAATTGCTGCTGGCGCGTGGACCGTTCACCTTCGACGACGAACTCGTCCTGATGTCACGTCATCGGATCGATGTGCTCGTCACCAAGAACAGCGGTGGTGAACAGACCGAGGCGAAGATCATCGCCGCCCGCACCGCCGGGCTCCCTGTCGTGATGATCGACCGGCCGCCGCTGCCCGTCGGCGCGGTGACGGTCGACGAGGTCGCCGCCGCCGTGGATTGGCTGCACGACGCCGCCTCGCATCGGGTGCGCTGACCGCGGGTCAGACCGTGTTCGGCGGGGTGAAGATGCGCGGGAGCTGGTCGAACCAGTGCAGCACCGCGCGTTCGTACGCGATGCCGAATTCGAGGGTGGCGCGCTGGTGCGGCGCGAGGGCGGTCGGGTCCTCGTCGAGGTAGCGGTCGAGGCGATCCTGATGGATGTTGCGGTTGGCGGCGATGATCCGATCGCGATGGGCCGGTTCGAGGTGCTCGCCGAAGGACAATGTCAGCAGCAGCGGCACCCGGATCGTCTCGGCGCCCGGATCGCGGGCGATCCACTCGGTGAACGCCTCACGCCCGGTGTCGGTGATCCGGTACGGCGTGCGTTCCCTGGCGCCCCGCTCGCCCTTGGTGACCAGACCGGCCGAATCCATGGCTGACAGTTCGCGATACACCTGACTCTGGGTGATGGTCCAGAAGTCGCCGATGCGGAGCTGGGCCTGGGTGGCCAGGTCCCAGCCCGACATCGGACCTTCGTGCAGGAACCCGAGTAGCGAGGCCGCGGTGGAGTTCAGCGGGCGGCGTCGAGTCGCGGTATCGGTCAACGGTCAACTCCCTTCGAACTACATTCCTAAGTGGAATGTTACGCCCTGGGTGTGTCGGCAACCAAGAGTGCCGGTGTTGCGCTGGGTTCGCTACCCGCCGGTGCCGTACCGGCGCGCCGTGAACACCCTGGTGCCCTCGGCGGTGTCGAAGGCGGTGGTGGTGGACGCGCCGATGATGAGCAGCGTACGCATGTCCACCTCGTCGGGATCGAGCTCGCCCAGGGTGATCACCCGGACCGACTCGGTCGGGCCGCCGACATCGCGACCCAGCACCACCGGCGTCTCCGGCGGCCGGTGCGCGAGCAGGACGTCGCGCATGGCGCCGACCTGCCAGCGACGCTGCGAGGAGGCCGGGTTGTAGATCGCGATCGCCATATCCGCGGCCGCGACCGCCGAAAGTCGTTGGACGACAGTATCCCACGGCTTGAGCCGGTCCGAGAGCGAGATCATCGCGTAGTCGTGCCCGAGTGGCGCGCCAACGCGGCTGGCGACGGCGTTGGCCGCGGTCAGCCCGGGCAGCACCCGTACCGGCACATCCTTGAACTGCGGTTCGGCCGACACCTCCAGCACCGCGGCGGCCATCGCGAAGACACCGGGATCGCCCGAGGACACCACCGCGACCCGGGCGCCCCGCTTGGCCAGATCCAGTGCCATGGCGGCCCGTTCGGATTCGACCTTGTTGTCGCTGGCGTGTCTGCGCTGACCTGGGCGCTCGGGGACGCGGTTGATGTAGGTGGTGTAGCCGACCAGATCGGTCGCTTCCGCCAGCGCCGCGGTGACTTCCGGCGTGGTCCACGCGGTATCGCCGGGGCCGAGTCCGACGACAACGACTTCGCCCTGCCGGCCGCCGGTATCGCCGCCTGCGAGTTCGGCCCGGGCGGCGGTGACGGTCTCGGCGGGTGCGGACGTCGTCGGCGCGGCGAGGCCGCCGCCGACCGGCGCTACCGATCTGCTGTCCAGCGCGGTCGCGGGCTGCGAGCGGGTGACGATCGGCGTCGTCGGCGTCGGCCCAGGCACGAGGGTGATGGCGAAGTACGGCACGTCGGCGTCGTCGACATCGGCGGCCGCGAGGACGCGTTCGCGGGTGCTGCTCGCGCGTTCGACGTAGTAGGCGTCGGCGAGCCGTCCGGAGTCCGAGAGTGCCTGGCGCACACCGGGATAGGTGCGGCCCAGCTTCATGATGGCGGCCGCTTCGGTGTTGCGCAGGCGCTCGGTCAGCTGGTCGACGGGCATGGTTCCGGGCAGCACGGTGAGCACCTGCTCGCCCTCGACGAGCGGGGTGCCCAGGGCGGCCGAGGCCGCGCTGACCGAGGTGATGCCGGGAACGATCTCGGCCTCGAACCGGTCGGCCAGGCGCCGGTGCATGTGCATGTAGGAGCTGTAGAACAGCGGGTCACCCGCGGCGAGCAGCGCGACGGTGCGCCCTGCCGCGAGGTGCGTGGCGAGCCGGGCGGCGGCCTGCTCGTAGAACTCGTCGATGGCGCCCTGGTAGCCGCCGGGATGGTCGGTGGTCTCGGTGGTCACCGGGTAGACCAGGTGCTCCTCGATCTGGCCTTCCCGCAGGTACGGCGCCGCGATGCCGCGCGAGATGCTGCGTCCGTGGCGCGCGCTGTGGAACGCGACGACGTCGGCTTCGGCGATGAGGCGGGCCGCCTTCACCGTCACCAGTTCGGGATCGCCGGGGCCGAGGCCGATACCCCACAGTTTGCCGGTGCTGATCTCGCTCACTCCTGTTCGCTCGCAATCGCGTTGAGCGCCGACGCGGTGATCGCGCTGCCACCCCGCCTGCCGCGCACGGTGAGGAACTCGATCCCGCCGAAGTCGATCAGCGCCTGCTTGGATTCGGCGGCGCCGATGAAACCGACCGGAATGCCGATGATGGCGGCGGGCCTCGGTGCGCCGGCGTCGAGCATGTCGAGCAGGTGGAACAGCGCGGTGGGGGCGTTGCCGATGGCGACGACGGCGCCGTCGAGCTGGTCGCGCAGCAGTTCCAGCGCCGCCACCGATCTGGTGTTGCCCAGCTGCGCGGCCAGCGCCGGGACGCGCGGGTCGGCGAGGTTGCAGAGCACGGGATTGTCGGCGGGCAGGCGCTTGCGGGTGACGCCGGAGGCGACCATGTTGGCGTCGCAGAGGATCGGCTTGCCCGCGTGCAAGGCGGCGCGCGCCGCCGCGACCACCCCGGGGGAGTAGGCGATGTCACCGGCCAGGTCGACCTGTCCGCAGCCGTGGATCATCCGGACGGCCACCCGCTCGATCTCGGCGGGGAAACCGGCTAGATCGGCTTCGTCGCGAATCGTCGCGAACGAGCGCCGATAGATCTCGGCCCCGTCGGTGAGGTAGCTGGCACGCACGTCGGACATGCGGTCAACCCTAGAACCTGGGCCGGACGTGGTGTTCGTCGCGGGTCGCTCCGGTGCGCGGGCGCGCGATCTCAGGTGCGTGGCCGCTCGAGGATGCGCGACATCACCAGTGAGCTGCGCGTGCGACCGACCCGCGCGTTCTCCCTGATCCGTTCGACCGTCACCTCGATCTCGGCCATGTCGGTGGCCATCACGTGCACGAGCGCGTCGGCCTCGCCCGCGATCGTCCAGACGCCGACGACCTGCGGGATCGGTTCCAGCGTTCGCCGCAGTTCGGCGGGGGAGATGTTGTCGCGGTAGTAGACCTCCACGTACGCCTCGGTCTTCCAGCCCAGCGCCGCCGGATTGACCTGCGCGGTGAATCCGGTGATCTGCCCGCTGGCGACCATCTTGTCGACCCGCCGCTTCACCGCGGGCGCCGAGAGCCCCACCACCGAGCCGATCTCCTGGAACGAGGCACGCGCGTGGGTGAGCAGCACTGCCAGGATGCGCCGATCGAGATCGTCCACGTCACTCCTCCCTTGCCTGGACGCAATGATTCCCCATTCTCGCACCAGAATGCGCAACGAATCGGTGTTCCCCGTGCAATGCGACGACATTTACCTTCGTAGGAACACTCGAACCGCGCAGCCACCGGGAGCCCTGATGACCGCCGCAGCCCCCCTTCGCGCCACAGCGCCCGCGCGGGTCGCCACCCCGCGCCGCTATGTCCTGTGCAGGCCCGACCACTTCGAGGTCGCCTATGCGATCAATCCGTGGATGGACCCCGCCACCCCCGTCGACCGGCCACGTGCCCTGGCCCAGTGGGAGATCCTGCGGGCCGTGCTCGAGGAACACGGGCATTGCGTGGAGACGGTGCCCGGCGAACCCGGCCTGCCCGACATGGTGTTCGCCGCCAACAGCGGAATCGTGATCGACGGGCACGCGCTCTCGGCGCGCTTCGCCCACCCCGAACGCGCCGCGGAGGGCCCCGCGTTCCACCGCTGGTTCGCGGCCAGGGAACTGCGCGCCCTCGCGACCGCCTGCGAAACCAACGAGGGCGAGGGCGATTTCGCCTTCGCCGGGCACCGGATCCTGGCCGGTGTCGGCTTCCGCTGCGCGCCGGCCGCGCACGCCGAGGTCGAACGGTACTTCGACCTCCCGGTGGTCTCCCTCGAACTCGTCGATCCGCGCTTCTATCACCTCGACACCGCGCTGATGGTCCTCGACGACACCACCGTCGCCTACTACCCGGCCGCGTTCAGCCCCGCCGCCCGCGACGTCCTGACCACCCTCTACCCGGACGCGATCCTCGCCGACGAGAACGACGCCCTCTGCTTCGGACTCAACGGCGTCAGCGACGGCCACCACGTCTTCCTCGACCCCGGCGCGACCAGCCTCATCGCGGCGCTGCGGGCTCGCGGGTTCGCGCCGGTCCCGGTCGACATGTCCGAACTTCGCAAGGGCGGCGGCGGCGTGAAGTGCTGTGTGCTGGAGTTGCACACCCGCCGGGACACGACCGCCGGGCAGCCGGGACCCGATTCGCCCCGGCTACCTGCGGAGATGTTGTGTACGCGTGAGCTGGACGACGAGTAGGCCTACGCGCGCGAACCTTCGCCGCACCCGCACGCGCAGGCCGTCGGTACTCATTCGAACTCGGTGCCGCCATCGCGCAGCAGGTACGCGTCGGAGACGATCTTGCCGATGGCCCGCCCGCCGAGCACCGGCGAGTGCCGTTCGGTGGCCGGGCGGACCACCAGGCCCTCCCGGATGTTCGCGCCCGCACCGCTGACGGTCTCGGTTCCCTCGGCCAGCGTCAGCAGCAGGTCCGCGTCGTAGGGGCCCTCGTAGAGGACCGGTACTCGCGGCACGGTGATGCCGAGTTCGCCGAGCAGCGTGCCGATCTCGTGGTGGTCGAGCCAGCGCACCGGCTCGCCGCCGCGGTCCACCGCGATGTCGAACAGGCCGAAGCCCAGCGACTCGTCGTGGGCGGCCGAGGCGCCGTAGTGCAGATCCTGCACACCCGCGCCGTAGACCTCACCGAACAGCCCGACCCGGTCGGCGTCGAGCGCGGTGGCGATCTTCCTGGCGGCCTCGTCGAGTCCGTGCGTGCGGATCGCCCGCCAGTACAGGTTGCCCTCGGACGGCGTCAGCGAGAGCGACTTCCCGCCGACACCCTTGGAGGACACCAGGATCCGGTCGTCGGCCCGCAGGTGGGTGAGCAGGCAGGCGGTGCCGTGGATCTTCTCCGTGGCCACCACCGGCTCCTCGGCGGTGAAGATATCCGGAAAGCGTTTGATGTTCTCGACATCGATCCACCGCACCAGATCCGGGGCAGCCTCGACCTGACCGGCCATCGAGACCGGAACGGGCGGAACCCATTTGACGATCCCGAGCCGCTCGGCGAAGTCGGCGCGCTCGACCGCGGCCGCCGCCAGATCCACCGCGCTCAGCGCGGCCGGGGTGCACACGATGCCCTGCGACACCTCCCCGCGCAGCCGCACCGCCTTCACCCGATTGCGCTGGGACCCGGCCAGTTTCCCGGTCAGTCCGAGTTCGGCGATCAGCTCCTCGGGCAGGAGGGCCTGCTCCGGGATGTAGAGCGCGTGATCACCGGTCGCGAACTGGCCTTTGGCCACGACGGCCCGGTACAAACCGACCTGGGCGAGCTCGAGCCGATCGGCGTTCGGATGTGGAAGGACGACGAGCCGCTCGGCCGTCACCTGCAGTGTGGACATGGAAACCCCCTCGTGATGAGAAGGTCAGCGTACGAGCCGGCACCGACAGGGTCGATCGAATTTTCCTGCGGGACAACCGTCCCGCAGGTGCGCGGTCACGACGGGTCGATGCGGTAGCCGTCGGGTGTGGCGACGACATCGGTGACCGGCCCGGTGGGACGGCCGCAGCGGCGCTCACAGCCCGACCAGTGCTGACGGCCCGCCACGGAGACGTCCTCGGCGGGCACGACCATCTCGGCCGCGCCCGGTACGCCGGGCAGCACGCGATCGGAGTCGACGGCGGCGGCGAGGTCGGCGCGGACATCGGTGAGCGACTTGGCGCAGCCTGGTCGGCCCGCGCAGGCGCTGACCTGCAACCACGGCGACTGCGCGTCGAAGATCAGGCCCATCGGCGCCAGCACCCGCACCACGGTTTCGGCGGGACCCTCGTCGAGATCGGTGATCACCAGACTGCGCCACGGGGTGACATAGACGGGCCGCTCGACGGCCGCGAGGAATTCCGCGGTCCGCGCGGGCAGGGTGCCCAGCGGCACGCCCGCGCCGAGGCTGACCAATCCGTTGTCCTGATCCAGCCAGCCGATCGGAACTGTGTGTGTCGCACCGAGTTCCAGGCGTGCACCGGCGGGGGAGCGGTCCAGGGCCTCGGTGACCCGCTCGGCACCGCCGGGAATCTCGTGCAATCGCCACTGCCCGTCCTCGCCGGTCCCGCGCAGATCGAGGAAGCCACGCGCCGCGTCGAGCATCACGTCGATCGCTTCGCTCGCCGTCACCCGCACGCCGGTGTCGGCGCCGGCGAGCAGGAGCGCGAACTCGTCCGCCCCGACGGCCTGGATACCGATGTCGCCGCGCAGCGTGCTCACATCGCCGCGACCGTCGTCGAGCGTGAACAGCACCCGGCCCGGCAGCTCCGCCAGCCGCGGATCCGCGCGCAGACCCGCGTCGAGGCCGACGGCGAGCCCGTGCACATCCGCCCAGCCGCCGACCCGGCCGGACAGTGGCGAGGCGACGATATTGCGGACCCGCTCGTGGGTGCGGCTCGGCAGGAGGCCGGCGGCGGCGAGCCGATCGGCGAGCGCGGCGGCGTCACGCACCTGCCGCAGCTGGATATTGCCGCGGGAGGTCAATTCGAGGTGACCGTTGCCCAGTTCGACGGCCGCGTCCGCGAGTGCCTGCACCTGCTCGGGTTCGAGCCTGCCGCCGGGCACCCGGATCCGGGCCAGCGGTCCGTCGGCGGCCTGGTGCAGTCGCAGGACACCGGGGCAAGAGTCGGGAGTGCTCCTGGTCATGATCCGTCCAGCCTACGACCGCCGACGCGGGCGGCTACGCGAGGCGTCGCCGGGCCGCGTCGCCTAGGGTGGGCGGGAATCGTTCGCCAGGTCGATCGCCGACAGGAGAGGTCGCCGCATGCTGCGTGAATTCGTGGACAAGCGTGTCGTTCCCGCACTGGACAAGGCCGCGCACGCGCAAACCGCCGCGGTCGGCCGCTACGTCGGCTGGCTCGAACGCAGGCATCCGGACGACGCGCCGGTGCAGACGCTGCGGCGGCTCTCCCGCCAATACCTGGTCGTCGTCACCACCAGCGGCGTCGTCGTCGGGCTCACCGCCGCCGTACCCGGGGTCGGCACGCTGCTGGGTCTGGCCGCGACCGGCGTCGACACCGTCGTGTTCCTCGAGGCGTCCTCGGTGCTGTCCGTCGGCGCCGCCGCGGCCTACGACCTCGACCCCGCCGACCCGCGCCGCGCGCAGCTGGTGTCGAAGGTGGTGCTCGGTGACGCGGGCACCAAGCTGCTCGACGAGACCGCGGGACACAAGACCGGCCAGTGGCTCTCGGTCGTCACCGACCACATTCCCGGCCTGGCGAGCATGCCGGACTCACCGGCCAAGCGTTTCCTGGTCAACTATCTCGTCAAACGCACGCTGCTGCTGTTCGGCACCCTGATCCCGGCCGGTATCGGCGCGGTCATCGGCGGCGTCGGCAACAACGCCCTCGGCCAGATGGTGGTCGCCAACGTGTACCGCAACCTCGGCACCGGGTCCCCGGAGATGGTCGCCGCCGGCACCCACCGCGACTGACCGTCGGCTTGACCTTCGAGCCACTCGAACCCCGATGATGTGCCGATGTCCGAATCCGAACTGCTCACCATCGGTGCCTTCGCCCGTGCGTGCGGTCTGAGCACCAGCGCCCTGCGCTTCTACGCCGACGCGGGCGTCCTCGTCCCCGCCGTGGTCGACGAGATCACCGGCTACCGCTACTACGCGCCCGACCAGGCAGGCACCGCCCGGCTGATCCGGCACCTGCGTGCCGTCGACATGCCACTGCCCGTGGTCATCACCGTCCTCACCGAGCGCGACCAGGCCCGCGTCGCAACACTGGTGGAGGACTACCTCACCAGCCTGGACCGTCAACTGGATTCGGTGCGCGCAGCGGCCGACGCAGCCCGTGCCGCAGTGCGTTTCGGCTCGCTCGTGGCATCGGGCACGGCTTCGGCGATCGCCCCGGGCTCGGCGGCGGGACCGGTTTCGGCGACCGGCGCCGGGGCGAGTACTGCTGTGGACCCGCTCGCCGACAGCGTCATGTGGGTGCGCGGGCCTTTGCTCGCGGCTGCTGTCGACCAGATCGCGACCGCGACGATCATGGATCCGGAGATGCCGGTGCTCAACAGCATTCACCTCGAGGCACGGACGCAGGAACTGATCCTCACCGCCACCGACCGGTACCGCCTGGCCACCCGGAGCCTGCGGCCCGCTCGCGCGACGACGGCGGAGTGGACGGCGACCGTCGACGCCGACGACCTCCGCGCCGCCGCATCCTGGCTGCGCCGCAGGCATACGGTCGCGATCCGGCCCGGATCCACCCACCTCGAGATCATCTCCGGCGATTCGGCCGAGCAGGCAGACACGACACCGACCGAGAACGGCAGGGCAGAAGCGCTCGGCCCGGATCGGCGACGTTGCCGCCGTAGGGCCGACGAGTTTCCCGACTACCGCGCGATGCTGGCGGCGCTGCCCGCCGTCGTCACCCGCGTCGTCCTGAACAGAACCGAGCTGCTGGATGCGCTCGAGCAGGCCGGTTCGGCCACGATCACCCTGCACGTGATCCCGGAGCACGGCCTCGACGAGCTCACGCGTGCCGATCTCGCCGCCACCCCCGCGTACGCGTTCATCCTCGGCCATGGCTATGACGCCAGGGATGTCGAGGCCGTCCGCGCGGCGTCGGACGCGGGCGCCATCGCCGATCCGGCACGGGCGGTGCGGATTGCCGGGGACGGCGATGCCGTACTGCTGCCCGCGACCGTCACCGGTCCCGGAATGACGATCCATTTCGCTGTCACCACCCTGTACCCCGCCGTCGCGGGCGCCGTCGGCCCCGACGTGATGCTCGACCTGATCGCCCCCGACCTGCCCGCCCGGATCCGCTCCGCCGACGACGGCGACCTGCTTACCCTGGCTATGCCGTGCCGTCCCGACACCGAGGAGACCTCCCGATGACCGCCGCCCGCGGGCTGGAAAGTTGCGGTGCGAGGGCGGACAGTACGATCGGGATGCTCGGCGGGCGTCGAGGAAACCGGTGGAAATCCGGTGCGGTCGCGCCACTGTGAACAGCCAGACCCTCTCCGGCGAGCACCACACCGCATCCCGATGGGCGCGTCACCCGAGGAAGGCCACACCCTGTGATCCTGCTGCTGTCCACCTCCGACACCGATCTGCTGAGCGCACGCGCGAGCGGCGCCGACTACCGGTGGGGCAATCCCGCCCGGTTGCTGGTCGAGGATCTGCCGGGGTTGCTCGACGGCGCCGATCTGGTGATCGTGCGAATCCTCGGCGGCAAGCGCGCCTGGGAGGACGGCCTGGAGGCGGTGCGGGCCAGCGGGGTACCGATGGTGGCGCTCGGCGGCGAGATCGCTCCCGACGCGGAACTGATGGAGTGCTCGACCGTCCCGGTTGGCGTCGCGGCCGACGCGCACAACTACCTCGCCGCCGGTGGCGCGGACAACCTGCGCGAGCTGCACAACTTCCTCTCCGACACCGTCCTGCTCACCGGCCACGGCTTCGAACCACCCGTGGAACTGCCGAGTTGGGGTGAGCTCGACCGCACCGCCCGCATCCTCGAACCGCACGCCCCGACCGTCGCCGTCGTCTACTACCGCGCCCAGCACCTCGCGGGCAACACCGGCTACATCGACGCACTATGCACCGCGATCGAGGCCAAGGGCGCTCGCGCACTGCCCGTCTACTGTGCCTCGCTGCGCACCGCGGAACCGGAACTGCTCGCCCTGCTCGGCCGCGCCGACGCCCTCGTCGTGACGGTCCTCGCGGCAGGCGGCAGCAAGCCGGCCACCGCCTCGGCCGGTGGCGACGACGAGGCATGGGACGTGGCCGCACTGGCCGCTCTCGACGTGCCGATCCTGCAGGGCCTGTGCCTGACCAGCGGCCGCGCCCAGTGGGAGGCCAACGACGACGGCCTCTCGCCGCTCGATGTCGCCACCCAGGTCGCGGTGCCGGAGTTCGACGGCCGCATCATCACGGTCCCGTTCTCGTTCAAGGAATTCGACGCCGACGGCCTGTCGACCTACGTTCCCGATCCCGAACGCGCCGCCAGGGTCGCCGGCATCGCCGTGCGCCACGCCCGCCTGCGCCACATCCCCGCCGCCGACAAGCGCATCGCGATCATGCTCTCGGCCTACCCGACCAAGCATGCCCGCATCGGCAACGCGGTCGGTCTCGACACCCCGGCGAGCGCGATCCGCCTGCTCACCGAATTGCACACCGCCGGTTACGATCTCGGCGATCTCGGGGAGATCCCCGGCCTCCTGGAGCGCGACGGTGACGCCCTGATCCACGCTCTGATCGCCGCGGGCGGTCAGGACCCGGACTGGCTCACCGCGGAACAGCTGGAGGGCAACCCGATTCGCATCGGCGCCGCCACCTACACCCGCTGGTTCGAGTCCCTGCCCGAGGATCTGCGCGAGGCCGTGGTCGAGGCGTGGGGTCCGCCGCCGGGCGACCTGTACGTCGACCGGTCGGCCGACCTCCATGGCGAGATCGTCATCGCCGCACTGCGTTTCGGCAATGTGGTGCTGATGGTGCAGCCGCCCCGCGGGTTCGGCGAGAACCCCGTCGCCATCTATCACGACCCCGACCTGCCGCCGAGCCACCACTACCTGGCCGCCTACCGCTGGCTGTCCGCGCCCGACGGTTTCGGCGCCGACGCGATGGTGCACCTCGGCAAGCACGGCAACCTGGAATGGCTGCCAGGCAAGACCCTCGGCATGTCGGCCTCCTGCGGCACCGACGCCGCGCTCGGCGACCTGCCGCTGATCTACCCGTTCCTGGTCAACGACCCGGGCGAGGGCACCCAGGCCAAGCGCCGCGCGCACGCCACCCTGGTCGACCACCTGATCCCGCCGATGGCCCGCGCCGAGACCTACGGCGACATCTCGCGGCTCGAGCAGCTGCTCGACGAGCACGCCAACATCTCCGCCCTCGACCCGGCGAAACTGCCCGCCATCCGCCAGCAGATCTGGACGCTGATGCGCGCCGCCAAGATGGACCACGACCTCGGCCTGGCCGAGCGTCCCGAGGAAGACGTCTTCGACGACATGCTGCTGCACGTCGACGGCTGGCTGTGCGAGATCAAGGACGTGCAGATCCGCGACGGCCTGCACATCCTCGGCCAGGCGCCCGAGGGCGAGATGGAACTCGACCTGGTGCTGGCCATGCTGCGCGCCCGCCAGCTGTGGGGCGGCGAGCAGAACGTGCCAGGCCTGCGCGAAGCGCTGGGGCTCAGCGAAGCCGGTGACGAAGCCCGCGAGCGGGTCGACGTGGTCGAGGGCCGCGCCCGCGAACTGCTGGCGGCACTGCAGGCGACGGACTGGGCCGTCGACGCGGTCGAGCGACTGGTCGCCGACTTCGAGACCGCGATCCTCGACGGGCACCGGGCCGCGACGGGTGACGGACACCGCGATGCCGAGCGACTGGACAAGGTCGCCACCATCCTGCGGTTCGCCGCGACCGAGGTCGTACCCCGCCTGCGCGAGACCAGCATCGAGATCTCGCGAGTCCTGCACGCCCTCGACGGCGGTTTCATCCCCGCGGGCCCCAGCGGCTCCCCGCTGCGCGGCCTGATCAACGTGCTGCCCACCGGCCGCAACTTCTACTCCGTCGACCCCAAGGCCGTCCCGTCGCGGCTGGCGTGGGAGACCGGCCAGGCGATGGCGGAGTCGCTGCTGGCGCGCTACCTCGCCGACCACGGCGAATACCCGACGTCGGTGGGCCTGTCGGTGTGGGGCACCTCGGCCATGCGGACCTCCGGTGACGACATCGCCGAAGTCTTCGCGCTGCTGGGTGTGCGGCCGGTGTGGGACGAGGCCAGCCGCCGCGTCACCTCCCTGGCGGTGATCCCCCTCGACGAACTCGCCCGTCCGCGCATCGATGTCACCGTGCGCATCTCCGGCTTCTTCCGCGACGCCTTCCCGCACGTGCTCGCCCTGCTCGACGACGCCGTCCGGCTCGTCGCCGAGCTCGACGAGCCAGCCGAGTCGAATTACGTTCGCGCGCACGCCCAGTCGGATCTGGCCGAGCACGGCGACGCCCGCCGCGCCACCACCCGCATCTTCGGCTCCAAGCCGGGCACCTACGGCGCAGGCCTGCTGCAGCTCATCGACTCCAAGAGCTGGCGCACCGACGACGACCTCGCGCAGGTGTACACCACCTGGGGTGGCTACGCCTACGGTCGCGACCTCGACGGCGCCCCCGCCGCCGAGGACATGCGCACCGCCTACAAGCGGATCGCGGTGGCCGCCAAGAACACCGACACCCGCGAACACGACATCGCCGACTCCGACGACTACTTCCAGTACCACGGCGGCATGGTCGCCACCGTGCGTGCGCTGACCGGCAAGAACCCCGAGGCCTACATCGGCGACTCCACCCGCCCCGACGCCGTGCGCACCCGCACGCTCTCGGAGGAGACCGCCCGCGTGTTCCGTGCCCGTGTGGTGAACCCGCGCTGGCTCGAGGCGATGCGCCGCCACGGCTACAAGGGCGCCTTCGAGATGGCGGCCACCGTCGACTACCTGTTCGGCTACGACGCCACCACCAACGTGGTCGCCGACTGGATGTACGAGAAGCTCAGCGAGAGCTACGTTTTCGACGACGTGAACCGCAAGTTCATGGAGCAGTCCAATCCGTGGGCGCTGCACGGCATCGCCGAACGCCTGCTCGAGGCCGCCGAGCGCAAGCTGTGGGAGCACCCCGAGCCCGAGACGCTGGACAAGCTGCGTCAGGTCTACCTCGAGACCGAGGGCGAGCTGGAGTGAGTAGCGAGCAGTCCGCCGCGTATTTCCGGCGCGACGGCGAGGTGTACACGCCGACGTCGTGGGGCCGGAGCCTGTGGGCCGACGGGATCCTGTCCGGCCCGCCGGTGTGTGGACTGCTCGCCCGCGAGATCGAGAACCGGTACCGCACCGGGGAATTCGTGCCCGCCCGGTTCACCGTCGACCTGCATCAGCCGGTGCCCGCGGTCCCGCTGACCGTGGACAGCGAGCTGACCCGCGACGGCAACCGGGTGCGCGCGGCGCAGGCGGTGCTGCGCGCCGACGGCCAGGTCGTCGCGCGGGCCTCGGCAGTGCTGCTGAAACGGTCGGCGCAGCCGCGGGGTGAGGTGTGGCGCGAGGTGCGGCAGCCGCCGCTGCCGCCGACCGAGCTGCTGGCCTCGGTCGCGCCGACCGTGCACCTGTTCGACAGTGACGGGTCCGGTGACGGCTGGACCGTCGAGATCTCCCGGCACGAGAACGACACCCGCAAACGCAAGTGGGTCCGCGGTATCCCGGTGGTGGCCGGGGAAGCCGGTTCGCCGTTCGTCTTCGCCGCCATGGCGGGCGAGCAGGCCAGCCTGGTGACGAACTGGGGCACCGAGGGGATCGGCTTCATCAACACCGATGTCTCGATCACCTTCGCCCGGTTGCCGATCGGCCCGGAGATGGGCATCGAAGCGGGCAACCACCTCAGCCACGACGGCGTCGCCGCGGGCTCGGCCGTGCTCTACGACGCGGACGGCGAGTTCGGTGTCTGCACCGTGTCGGCCGTGGCCAACGAACGCAGGCAGATCAGCGGCGCGGCGATCGACGCCTACATTCCGTTGCGCGGCGGCACGCAGCGCGGCTGAGCTGCACGACTTGCCGGAAAACTAGAACGCGTTCTACCCTGATCGTGGTGCGTGGGCGCACCACGGCACGGAGGTGCCGGCCGCAGGGCAGAAGAGAGTCGCAATGAGCACTTCTCCGGCGTACTTCACGCAGGACGACGGCGTTTTCCAGCCCACCCGGTTCTCCATGAGCCTGTGGGCCCCGAGCACGCTGTCCGGGCCGCCGGTGTGTGGGCTGATCGCCCGCGAAGTCGAGGCGCGCTACTGCGGCGACGGGTTCGTGCCCGCCCGGCTGACCGTCGACCTGCACCGGGCGGTGCCCGCGGTGCCGCTGACCGTCGACAGCGAACTGGTGCGCGACGGCAAACGGGTCCGCGCGGTGGCGATCGTGCTGCGTTCCGGCGGTGAGCCCGTCGCCAGGGGCAGCGCGCTGCTGCTGAAGCGGTCGACCCAGCCGCCGGGGGAGGTGTGGCGGCCAGGGCGGGAACGTCCGCTGCCGCCGCGCGACGCGCTCGCCACCGTCGACGAGGCCATGCACCTGTTCGGTAGCGACGGCAACGGGTGGTCGGTGAAGATGACCGAGCACCAGAACGACGCCAGGAAACGCAAGTGGGTGCGCAATATCCCTGTGGTCGCGGGCGAGGAATCCTCCCCGTTCTGCTTCGCCGCCATGGCCGGTGAGCAGACCAGCCTGGTCACCAACTGGGGCACCGAGGGCATCGGGTTCATCAACACCGACGTCTCGATCACGTTCTCGCGCATGCCGATCGGGCTCGAGATGGGCATCGAGGCGGAATCGCATCTCAGCGACGACGGCATTGCCGCGGGTGCGGCGGTCCTCTACGACGCCGAGGGCGCTTTCGGTATCTGCACCACCACCGCGCTGGCCAACGAGCACCGGCAGATCCACGGCTCGGTCATCGACAACCTGTCCGAGGAGTTCTCGCTGTCCCAGGTCACGCCGGATCGAGGCCGCTGAACGCCAAGCCGACCGTGGTCGCGCACAGCACGAACCCGGCCGCGGTGGTGGTCAGCAGATAGCCCAGCGCGATCATCCGGGCCGCCGGGAGCAGCGCCAGCAGCAGCGTCGGGGTCAGCAGCGCGGCCAGGGTCAGCGCCCAGCTGAGCCAGTACGAGGTCCGGATCGGCTCGATCTCCGCGAACGCGATCGTCCGCGGCACCGGCACCTCCCACGCGTCCTGCACGGCGAATGTCGCGGGAACCAGGACGAATACGGCAACGAACAATCCCGCCGCCACACCCCAGCCCGCCCGCCACCTGACCTGCCCCGGCACCGCTGCACGCACCCGCCCACACACCTTCCCTGCCACCCGGTTCACCCACTCCGCCGCGCCCCATGCTGCCTCGAGCGGAACCCCCACGCGGGTAACCGCGCACCGTGTCACCGCATGCGCTGAACGTTCACCATCCCGCCGATCGGTCGGAATCGGGACGATAGTCGGCGGGCTTCGAAGGCCCTAGATGCCGGTCTGCTCGGCCATGACGAAGATCGCGCGACCGCGAAGAACTCATGCCGGAATCAGGGTCACGATCAGTTCGTCGGCGATGGACTCCGCTTTCACCATGCCCTCGCCGAGGTACAGCGTGGCGGCCTGCGGCCTGCCGTCGGGGAGCGGCACGACCGAGACCGCGTCGACCCGGCGGCCCGCGAGCACGTCGTAGGGCGGCTCGTCGGTGACGTCGAAGGCGGTGTACTTACCCGAGATGGCGACGTATTCGATGTTCACCGGGTCGACCAGCGGTTCGAACGGGTCGCGCCACGGCGCCGCGCCGATCCGCAGTTCCGCGCCGTCGACGCCGGCGTCGAGCAGCAGCGTCGATCCGTTGTGGAAGGTGAATTCGATCGGGCCCTCGGTGCGGTCGATGTCGTCGCCCAGGACGTAGAACATCCGGCGGACGGCGACGATGGTCCCGTCGACCGCGGCGTTGAGCGCGGCGCGGCCGTACTCGTCGTTGTCGGACACAGGTTTCCTCTGACGGTCGATCTCGCACGCGTGGCGTGCTGCCGGGCAGATGAGCCATCATGTCGCCCGACCTGCGCGGTACGCAACTCGGTGCGGCGTGTTCGCCGCCGCGACCCGGTCATCCGCCGTGCCCGCGACCGCTCGTACAGTGGATTCATGGTGGATCCCACCCCGGACGACACCGCGGCCGCGGTGGAGCGCGCGGCCGAACTGCTGGCCGGGCGCCGCCTGGTGGTGATCTCCGGAGCCGGCCTGAGCACCGACAGCGGCATCCCCGACTATCGCGGCCCGGATTCGCCGCCGCGCAACCCGATGACCTACCAGCAGTTCGTCGGCGACGCCGAGTTCCGGCAGCGCTACTGGGCCCGCAACCACCTGGGCTGGCGGCGGATGGACGCCGCGCGCCCGAATCGGGGGCACCGGGCCGTCGCCGAGCTGGAACGCGCCGGGGTGGTCGCCGGCGTGATCACCCAGAACGTGGACCTGCTGCACACCAAGGCGGGCGCGCGTCGCGTGATCGACCTGCACGGCACCTACGCGCGGGTGTGCTGTCTGCGCTGCCGAGCGATGATCTCGCGCATGACGCTGGCCGAACGTCTGGAGGAAGCGAATCCCGGTTTCGCGGAACATGTTTCAGCGGCGACCGGGATCGAAGTCGCTCCCGACGCGGACGCGGTGGTGACCGATACCGCCCGTTTCCGGATGCTCGACTGCGCGACCTGCGGCGGCATGCTCAAACCCGACATCGTCTACTTCGGTGAATCCGTGCCAGCCGACCGGGTGGCCGCGGCCTTCGACCTGGTCGACGACGCGCAGGCGCTGCTGGTGGCAGGCTCGTCGCTGACGGTGATGTCGGGCCTGCGCTTCGTGCGGCGGGCGGCGAAAAACGGTGTGCCGGTGGTGATCGTGAATCGCGGCGGCACACGCGGCGACGACCTGGCCACCGTGCGGATTTCGGCAGGCTGCTCGGAGACGTTGTGCGCCTTGGCCGAACGGCTCATCACACCGAGCGCGATCGCCGGGCGATGAACGAATCCGTCGACGCCGCGATCGAAACCTTCTTCGCGGGCACACCGTATTCTCTCGAGATCTTCACCGTGCTGCGGGAATTGATCGCGGCCAACGGTCCGGCGGAACTGTCGGTGGCATCGCAGATCACCTTCGGCCTCGCCCGGAAGTTCGCGTGGGTATCGCTCTACAACATCACCGGCCGCAATCCGCAGGGCACCGTCCAAATCATGCTCGCGATCGACGAGGAAATAGCGCGGCCACCGGTGTACCGGGTGAATCAGGTCGGCCGCTCGCGCTGGAATAACCTGGTCGTCGTGCATTCCGAAGCCGAGGCACGCGATCGGCGAACTGGCAGTTCTGATCGCCGCCGCCTATCGATTCGGTGCGAAATGAACGGTCACTTGATCCCTCGTTGACGGCGGCGTATTCGACGTGGGTAAGCTCTGCGCACCAGTGCATGAAGAGTTCCACCCGCGGCGCAAAGTTTTCCTCGCAGCGGGGTTGTCGGCCCTCGTGTGGGCCGCATGATCGACCCCCACTTGCCAGCCGATCAGAACCAGGGCTTTTCCATGACCGATACCGTCGTTGCCGAACCACGCCTCACGCACCGCCAGACACTCACGATTCTGTCCGGCCTGCTACTCGGGGTGTTCCTCGCCGCGCTCGACCAGAACATCGTCAGCGTCGCGATCGTGCGGATCGCGAACAGTCTCGACGGCTTCGACGAACAGGCGTGGGCGACAACGGCGTACCTGATCACCGCCACCGTCACCACGCCGCTCTACGGCAAACTGGCCGACATCTACGGGCGCAAACCGTTCTATCTGCTGGCGATCGCCCTGTTCGTCATCGGCTCGGCGGCCTGCTGCTTCGCGACCACGATGTACCAGCTGGCGGCCTGCCGCGCGTTCCAGGGACTGGGCGCGGGTGGGCTGATGTCGCTGGCGTTCACCATCGTCGGCGATATCGTGCCCGCCCGCGAACGGGTCCGCTACCAGGGGTATTTCCTCATGGTGTTCGGCATCGCGACGGTGCTGGGCCCGGTGGTCGGTGGGTTCCTGTCCGAGTACGAGAGTCTCGGCGGGATCGAGGGCTGGCGCTGGGTATTCCTGGTGAACGTGCCGGTCGGGGTGCTGGCGTTCCTGGTCGTCGCCCGGGTGCTGAATGTGCGGCATACACGCAGGCGAAGCCGGATCGACTGGTTGGGCGCGCTCACCCTCGTCGTCGCTGTCGTGCCGTTGCTCATCGTGGCCGAGCAGGGCCGGGTGTGGGGCTGGACGTCGCCGAAATCGCTGCTCTGCTACGGCATCGGCGCGGGCGGGCTGCTGCTGTTCCTGATCGTCGAGTTCTTCATGAGGGACGCGGCGCTGATCCCGCTGCGGTTGTTCCGCAGCCCGACCTTCAGCATCGCGATCCTCGGCGGCTTCCTTGTCGGTGTCTCGATGTTCGGCGCGATCACCATGGTTCCGCAGTATCTGCAGGTCGTGCGTGGTTTCTCGCCGACCGAGGCGGGGCTGCTGATGTTGCCGCTGGTGCTGGGCATCATGGTCGGCGCGCAGCTGTCGGGCCTGATCACCAAGGCCAGCGGGCGGTACAAGGTGCTGCCGGTCCTCGGTGCGCTGATCCTGGCGATCGGCTGCGCACTGTTCGCCCACGTCGGCTACGACAGCCCACTGTGGCAGCCGCTCGCCTACAGCGCGATCATGGGCTTCGGCCTCGGTGGCTGCATGCAGACGCTGATCATCGCCGCGCAGAACGCCGTCCCGAGCACCGAGATGGGGGTCTCGACCGCCTCGGCGACCTTCTTCCGGCAGCTGGGCGGCACCCTGGGCGTCGCGGTGTTCCTCACCGTCCTGTTCGATCGGCTGCCCGGATCGATCCTGTCCGCGTTCGGCGGCAGCCTGCCCGCCGGTCTCGACGCCGCTGGTCTGGATGCGCTGCAACGGGATACCTCCGGCATCGCCGCGCTGCCCGACGAGTTGCGGATGCCGATCCTGGCCGGCTTCACCGACGCGATGCAGGGCGTGTTCCTGCTCGCCGCCGATCTCGCGATCGTGGCCTGCCTGGTGCTGGTGTTCATGAAAGAGATTCCGCTGCGCGAGGATCCGGTGCCCGAGGAGGGTTCGGACGGTACGCTGCTGCGCGACGTGAGCCTGCACGACGCGCACGAGATGGTCGATCACCTGCGGCCCGCCGCCACCGGCCGGGTCATCGCGGGGCTGTTGCGCCGCGACGACGCCCGCCCGGTACCCGCGGCCATCCTCACACTGATCGACCAGCACGGTCATCAGGTGGCGCGCGGCAACGGCGACGCCGACGGCGCCTATGTCATCGCGGCGCCGCAGCCGGGGAACTACGTCCTCATCGCCGCCGCGGCGGGCCATCAGCCCGAGGCGGTGAGCGTGTCGCTGGGGGAGCGGGCGCTGCATGTCGACCTGATGCTCACCGGGGCAGGTGAACTCACCGGCACCGTGCGGTCGGCGCGGCGCGGTGAACCGCTGTTCGGCGCGACCGTGACCCTCACCGATCCCGAAGGTGACGTCGTCGGTGCGGCGATCACGGGTGAGGACGGGGTGTACGTGTGCCGCGATGTCGTGAGCGGGACGTACACGCTGGTCGCGGTCGCCGACCACATGCGCCCGTCCGCGGTCGCGCTGACCGTGCCGGAGACGGGTTCGCTGCACCACGACATCGATCTCGAGCCGATGGCCATCCTGATCGGCTCGGCCTGGGTCGACGGTGACCGCCCCGTCGCCGACGTCCAGATCACCGTCCTCGACGCGGGTGGCGACCCGGCGGCCACCACCCGCACCGACGAGCAGGGGCAGTATCTGGTCCCCGACCTCCCGGAAGGCGAGTACACCGTGGTCGCGCGCGGCTATCCGCCGGTCGCCAGCCAGGTGTCGGTGACCCGCGGCGAGATCACCCACGACGTCACCCTCGGCTACGACAACGAGGAGTCGATGCACCATCGCTGATCGTGCGCCGCGTGGGATCCCACGCGGCGCACGGCTCACGCGCTGACGGATGCCTCGCGCTGGAGTTCCAGGGCGATGTCGACGAGCTGGTCCTCC